>JARHZK010000203.1 GCA_029258245.1 Longicatena sp.
TTGCCATATTTAAATTTTTATAATTCTCTGGGGCATACTTAATTACATCATAAAACCATTCTATTGAACTTTTCGCTCTTGTAAGTTGATTATGATCAATATCGCCATAATCATAGTAATACCAAAATAATTTACCAATTTCAAAGCAGATATCCACGTAATTTTTTTTGTTTTTTTGTAATGCTTTTCGATTATCTTTTACTAACTTTTCTAATAACTGCGCCTCTTGAATAGAAAATTTTGAATCATCTTCTTTAAATGTATGAACCAATCCTAAATAAGCATCTTTTAATCCTTCCTTATTAGGAATATGAATACAATCCATATATATCTTTATTTTTTTATTATAATCAATTTCTTTCATTGCATCTTCTAATAATATTTGATAATTTTCAGATGCCTTTTTCATCGATATTCCCTTAAAAGTAAGACTAAACAATAAAAAAATTACAGATAATATGGATAAATTTAAAAATAAATACCACTTTTTCTTTTGGATCTTTTTAAATAAAGGTTCTAATTTTTTGTAATTATCTAAATCATACATTAATTCTGCACATGATTGATACCGATTTTCTGGATGATATTGTGTACATTTTTGAATAATAAAATCTAATCCATGAGATAAATTAGAATTTACCTTTCGAATAGAATGATCTAAGACTAAATTCATACATGGATCTATATTTGTTAACACATGATAAAGTGTCATACCTATTCCATATATGTCTGTTCTTACATCACTTCTTCCAATCGTATTTCCAATATATTGTTCTGGTGCCGCATATCCAACGGTTCCAATACCCACCGTATCTCCTACATGTTCTTCATAATTCTTAACTGTTCCAAAATCAATAACTGTAATATTTCCATCAGGCTTAATCATAATATTTGATGGTTTCGTATCACGATAAATAATAGGAGGATTTTGCGCATGCAAATATATAAATACATCACATAATTGTTTTGCCCATTTTATTACATTCTCTTCTTCTTGTGCTCCTTGTTCATTTAAAAGTTGTTGCAACGATTGACCTTCAATATAATCCATAACAATTAATAAACGATTTTCTTCCTCAATAATATCTACAATACTAGGTAAATATGGATGATGTAATTTTTTTAATGTATTAATTTCAATAAGTAACCCCTGTTGATTTTTATAAAAATCTTTCCCTTTTTCATTACGTACTTCTTTAATTGCCCATGTTTTATTTACTTTTTCATTAATTGCTATATAAACTACACTCATCCCTCCATGTCCAATTTCATTTAAAATTTTATATTTTCCTCCAACAAGAGCACCAATTTCTAACATTTTCTTTCCTCTTTTATCTTTCTTATCTTTTTATACGACAAAATTCATTATAAACCGTAATTTCATATAAATTATTTAAATAACTATAGTGATTTTTTATCCTATATCTCAGATTGTTGACAAATTATATGTTTTGAAAACACATAAAATCAGTTGAAAAAAGTAATAGGAAAATTTTATTTATTAGATGATTTTAGGTAAATGATAGCTAACATCACCCGTTTTTATACAAAAAAAGACCGAATGACAAAGTCTGCTCAACGAGCGA
>JARHZK010000240.1 GCA_029258245.1 Longicatena sp.
AATTGAAATGGCAGATTATAAAGACATTGAAGCATGTATTGAATTAATATCAAATTTTTTATGTGAGATAAATGAAAATACTAAATTTACACCAGTTCTTTAAAAAACACTTTTTATCAATTTGAAAAAACACCTACAAATTAGATGTAGAGAAATCTAATTTATGGGTGTTTATTTATAATAAAGGTTATTAAGGATAGTTATAAGATAAAATGTAAATGTAGAACTAATTAGTAGAAGGAATATTTTCTAATATGTTAAAGTGCATTAAAATCTGTGATAATTTGATTAATACATTCTTGAATAGAATTCTTATTTTTAACAGTGATGTCCGCATATTTTTTATATAAAGGTATACGTTCATGATATATTCTTTTTAAATCATTTACACTGTTGGATAGTGGACGGTTTGGATCATTTGAAATAAGTGATTCTAATGGACGGTCAATGAATACAAATATTCCGTTTTTAGACAAGAAATCAATATTTTCTTTATTTTTTATAACACCACCACCAGTTGATATAATGGTGTTTTTTCTTGCTGATATATTTGAAATTATATCTGTTTCCATTTGACGAAATCCTTCTTCATGGATTTCGTTGAAAATTTCAGGAATGGATTTTTTTGATATGTTGATAATTTCTTCATCGACATCTATAAAATCTTTATGAAGAATTTGTGCTAATTGCCTTCCAATCGTTGTTTTTCCTGCACTTGGCATACCGATTAAAACAATATTGAAATGTTCATGTAACATTTTGTGATATAAAACATCAATGATAGAATCAGAAATTGTTTGATTTGTAAAATATTCAATGCTTTTTTTTGCTTGTGCAATTAACATTTCTAATCCACCAACATAAGTGATGTTACTATTTTTTGCAGAAATACAAAGACTTGTAAAAATCGGATTATATATAACATCTAAAACTGCTTCACATTGACTGAAAAGGGATAATTGAAGGGGAGCATCTTGAATATTGGGATACATTCCAACAGGGGTGGTATTTACGATAACTTGAGCATCTGTATGATATTTATAACATTCGTCATAAGATATGGTGTTTGCATACTTTGTGCGATTTACTATTACAACTTCTTTCGCATTTTTATGTTTTAGTACAGCTTGAATTGCACAGGATGCACCACCATTTCCAAGAACAAGAACTTTCTTATTATTTACGTGTATATTGTGTCGATCCAACATATATTGGAAGCCATAATAATCTGTATTATATCCAATTAATTGGTTATTTTTATTTACAATCGTATTTACAGCACCAATTTCTTTTGCAAAAGGATCAATATAATCTAAATATGGAATAACATCTTTTTTATAAGGAATAGTAACATTTAATGCTTTAAAATCGCGTTTTTTTATAAAAATAGGAAATTCTTGCTTGGATAATGGAATTAAGTCATATGTATAATTTGCAAGTTGTTCATGAATTTCTTTAGAAAAACTATGACCTAGTTTTTCTCCAATTAAACCATAACACATATTTCATCAACTTCTTTCTATAACATTGTATATAGAATATCTTTTTTTTTATAAAATAACAAGTGGTATTATGAAAAATATATTTCATTTTTATTTTTAATAGTGTATTATTAAATATAATGTTATGGAGGTATTAGAATGCATACGGTCCAAGTTAAAAATATTATAATAAATAAAGGAATTCCTAAAATTTGCGTTCCCTTTATTGGAAAAATAAGAGAAGAAATAGAAGAAGAATTAAAGGAATCTCAAAAACATAATATAGATATAATTGAATGGCGTATTGATTGTTTTGAACACTTTTATAATGAAGAAGAAGTGTTGGATATATTGAAAAAGATATATTGTGGAATCAACGAAAAAGTTTTATTAGTTACATTTCGAACTCTGCAAGAAGGTGGAGTTACTGAAATAGATCAAAATGACTATGTTGAGTTATATGAAACCTTGATTTCAAGCGGATGTGTAGATATGATTGATTTAGAATTTTCAATAGATAGAAATCTATTGAAAAGATTAATTCAAACTGCTCATAAAGCAAATGTTAAAGTTGTTGTTAGTCATCATAATTTTCAAACTACATTACTAAATGATATAATAAAAAAGAAATTGGTAGATATGCAAAATATGGATGCAGATATTGTAAAAATTGCAGTGATGCCACATAGTAGAAATGATGTTTTAAATTTTATGAATACAATATATGAAGTACAACAGACACAAATGAAATGTCCTGTTGTTGGAATTGCGATGGGAGAGGTAGGCGAAATATCTAGGATTTGTGGTGAATATTATAAGTCTGCAATGACCTTTGCTTCAATGAAAAACCAAAGCGCACCGGGACAAATTTTTGTAGATGAACTTTTTTCATTGATGACTAAATTGCATACATATATTGGATAAAGTTATAGGAGGAAGCGATATGTTTAAAATATTAGAAAAAGAAATATTAAATCCGACCGTTACAAAAATGGTTGTAAAAGCACCAAAAGTTGCGAAAAAAGCATTAGCAGGACAGTTTATTATTCTTCGTGTAAATGAAAATGGGGAACGAATTCCATTGACCATTGCAGATTATGATCGAGAAAAGGGAACGATTACTATTATTTTTCAAATCGTAGGAAAAACTACTATGATGTTGAATGAGTTGAATGCAGGAGATGCTATTTTAGATTTTGTAGGACCTTTAGGAAGACCGTCAGAAATAAATGGATTAAAGAAAGTATGTGTAATTGGTGGTGGAGTTGGATGTGCTATCGCTTATCCAACAGCAAAAGCCTTGTATGAAAATGGAGCTGAAGTAACTGTGATTACAGGGTTTAGAAATAAAGATTTGGTAATTTTGAAAAAAGAATTTGAAGAAGTAAGTCATCATGCATATATGATGAGTGATGATGGAAGTGCAGGAGAAAAAGGATTAGTTACGAACAAATTGGAAGAATTAATTCAAAATGGAGAGCAATTTGATGAAGTAATCGCGATTGGACCATTGGTGATGATGAAATTTGTTTGCTTGTTGACAAAAAAATATGATATTAAAACGGTTGTAAGTATGAATCCTATTATGATTGATGGAACTGGAATGTGTGGAGGATGTCGCTTGAGCGTCGGAGGCGAAACAAAATTTGCATGTGTTGACGGACCAGATTTTGATGGACATTTAGTGGATTTTGACGAAGTGATTTCTCGATCACAAACATATCGCGTGTTTGAACAAGAAAAACGCGAAGGACACTGTAATTTATTTAAAAAGGAGGTCGCTTAAAATGCCAAATATGTCGATGACGAAAGTTCCTATGCCAACACAAGAAGGAAATATTAGAAAAAATAATTTTGAAGAAGTAGCATTAGGATATACAAAGGAACAAGCTATGGAGGAAGCACAACGTTGTTTGCATTGTCCTACCAAACCATGTATAAGCGGATGTCCAGTATCTGTAAATATTCCAGATTTTATTGAACAGGTAAAAAATGGAGAATTTGAAAAAGCATATCAAATTATCCATCAAACAAGTTCATTACCAGCAGTATGTGGTAGAGTTTGTCCACAAGAAACACAATGTGAAAGTAAATGTGTACGTGGAATAAAAGGAGAAGCAGTTGCGATTGGAAGATTGGAACGTTTCGTAGCAGATTGGCATAGAGAACATGTTAAAGATGCAATAGAAAAACAACCAAGCAATGGACATAAAGTAGCTATCGTAGGAGCAGGACCGGCAGGATTGACGTGTGCAGGAGATTTGGCAAAAAAAGGATATCAAGTATCTGTATTTGAAGCATTGCACGTCGCTGGTGGAGTATTGATGTATGGAATTCCAGAATTCCGTTTACCTAAAGAAATCGTTCAACATGAAATCAACGGATTGAAAGAAATGGGTGTAGATATTCAAACAAATACTGTTGTTGGAAGAACAGAATCTGTTGATGACTTGTTTGAAGAAGGATATGAATCTGTATTTATTGGAAGTGGAGCAGGACTTCCAAACTTCATGAATATGCCAGGAGAAAACTTAAAAGGTGTATATTCAGCAAATGAATTTTTAACACGTTGTAATTTAATGAAAGCATATAAAGAAGATGCAGATACACCAATCCAACATCCAAAACGTGCAGTTATTGTAGGTGGAGGAAATGTTGCAATGGATGCAGCAAGATGTGCAAAACGATTAGGTGTAGAAGAAGTAACCATTGTATATCGTAGAAGCATGGAAGAATTACCGGCACGAAAAGAAGAAGTAGAACATGCACAAGAAGAAGGAATCAAATTCCAACTATTAACAAATCCTGTACAAGTATTGGGAGATGAAGAAGGTTGGGTAACAGGAATTGAATGTGTTTCTATGGAACTTGGAGAACCAGATGCTAGTGGAAGAAGAAGACCAACCGAAATTAAAGGAAGTAATTTTGTTATTGATATCGACTGTATGATCATGGCAATTGGAACATCACCAAATCCATTGATTCGTTCTACGACGGAAGGATTGGATATAAATCGAAAAGGATGTTTAGTTGCAGATGAAAATGGAGCAACAACAAGAGAAGGTGTATTTGCAGGAGGAGATGCAGTAACTGGTGCTGCAACTGTAATTATGGCAATGGGAGCAGGGAAGACTGCTGCAAAAGCAATAGATGAATATATTCAAAACCAATAACATCGAACGGTTTGGATGAAAAAAGTATATACAAGTGATATTGTTGAAAGGGTTTACAAATAATATGTAAAGTGGTATTATATTAGTATGAAATAAGTATTTATTTCTGAATATTATAATATTGGCTCTATTATAATATTGGTAAACGGGGAATATCTTAAACTCTCCTTCCTTTATGTCGTTTAAGATATTCTAATACTTATATCGATTTCCTTATAAACATATTAAAAAGGACGTTGCAACGTCCTTTTTAATATTCTTTCCTATTTTCAACGATGATGACAGTTACAATTGCAATCACAATCATTATCATATGGATAATAATCATTATTTGCTTGTCTCATACAATTAATAAATTGTCGTGCGCAACGATTTTCTTTCATCCTTCGATTTTCAACTTGTTTTGCAATTTTTTCAACCTCTTTAAATAGTGCATCATCACAATGGCAGTTTACTTGAGAATTACAGTGGCAGTTACAGTTGTTCTGGTATTTACATTTTTCAGTTTCGTTACACATATGTGCTTCCTCCTTTTCAATGTCGATCTTTACGACATTTACATTAATACTATATTCGTGTAATGAAAAATGGCATAGGTAAATTTATTAAATTCTTATAAAAAAGTAAAAAACTTCGTTGACAAATATGTATTTATTTGAGTATACTATAAATCGTAGAAGCTATGATTTAAAGTAGTACCATGATAAAATAGTTTAGAGAGTCAATGGGTTGGTGAAACATTGAAGTATGGCGCATGGGAACTTGTTAAGGAGCTGATGATTTTATATCCGTTTTCTTCGCGTTAAGAAGAGAAAGTGCTTTTTTCTTAAACGAGAAAAGAACTAAGGTGGTACCGCGTTTATAACGTCCTTAGATAAGGACGTTTTTTTATGTTAAAGGAGAAAAATTATGAATTATAATCATTTAGAAATCGAAAAAAAATGGCAAAAGTATTGGGAAGAACATCAAACTTTTTATACTGATGTACATGATTTCTCAAAGCCAAAGTATTATGCATTAGATATGTTTCCATACCCATCTGGAGTAGGATTACATGCAGGACATCCAGAGGGGTATACAGCAACGGATATTGTTTGTCGTATGAAACGTATGCAAGGATATAACGTTTTACATCCGATTGGTTTTGATAGTTTTGGTTTACCAGCAGAGCAGTATGCAATTCAAACAGGAAATCATCCGGATGGATTTACAAAGAAAAATATTGAAACTTTTACAAAACAATTAAAGATGCTTGGTTTTAGCTATGATTGGAAAAAAGCTGTCTCAACATGCGATCCTTCTTTCTATAAATGGACACAATGGATTTTTAAACAATTATTTGAAGACGGCTTAGCAAGATGCGTAGAAATGCCAGTAAATTGGTGTGAAGAATTAGGTACAGTTCTTGCGAATGATGAAGTTATTGACGGAAAAAGTGAACGTGGAGGATATCCAGTTGTTCGTAAAAATATGCGTCAATGGGTAATTGATATTCCTAAATATGCAGAACGTTTATTAGAAGGATTAAATGAAATCGATTGGCCAGAATCGACAAAAGAAATGCAACGTAATTGGATTGGAAAATCCATCGGCGCACATGTTGATTTTAAAATTGACGGTCATGATGAAAAATTCACTGTATTCACTACTCGGTGTGATACTTTGTTTGGTGCAACATACTGTGTATTAGCACCAGAACATCGTTTAGTTGATGCAATTACAACTGAAGATCAAAAAGAAGAAGTGAATGCATATAAAGCAATGTGTGCGACAAAATCTGATTTAGAAAGAACTTCTTTAAATAAAGAAAAAACAGGAGCATTTACAGGTGCTTATGCGATAAATCCAGTGAATGGAAAAAAAGTTCCAATTTGGATTAGTGATTATGTATTAGCTACTTACGGTACAGGAGCAATTATGGCGGTTCCAGCTCATGATTCACGCGACTATGAATTTGCGAAAAAATTCGGTATTAACATAATTCCAGTTATTGAAGGTGGAAATGTAGATGAAGAAGCCTATGAAGGCGATGGCGTACATATTAATTCTGAATTTTTAAATGGTTTAAATAAAGAAGATGCAATTCAAACCATGCTTACATGGTTAGAAGAACATGGATGCGGAAAGAAAAAAGTAAATTATCGTTTACGTGAATGGATTTTTGCACGTCAACGTTATTGGGGAGAACCGATTCCAATTGTTCATATGGAAGACGGAAATATGATTGCATTAAGTGATGAACAATTACCACTAATCTTGCCTGAACTAGAAGATTATTCACCAAGTAAAAGTGGGGCAAGTCCATTGGAAAAAGCTACAAATTGGTTAGATGTTGAAATCGATGGGGGAAAAGGAAAACGCGAAACAAGTACGATGCCAGGAAGTGCCGGGTCAAGTTGGTATTTCTTACGTTATATAGATCCTGAAAACAACGAAATGTTTGCAGATCCAGAATTGTTGAAACATTGGATGCCAGTAGATTTATATATCGGTGGACCAGAACATGCAGTAGGTCATTTATTGTATGCTAGAATGTGGAATAATTATTTATATGATAAAGGATTGGTTCCATGTAAAGAACCATTTAAAAAATTAGTACATCAAGGATATATCTTAGGCGCAAATGGGATTAAAATGGGAAAACGATTCCCTGAATTCGTTGTAAATCCAAATGATGTAGTTGAAAAATATGGTGCTGATACACTTCGTTTATATGAAATGTTCATGGGACCATTAGAAGCAAGTAAACCTTGGAGTGAACAAGGGGTTGAAGGTAGCCACAAATGGTTAGAACGTGTTTATCGTTTGGTCGTAGAAAGTGGAAAATTAACAGATGTAAATGATCATAAATTAGATAAAATTTATCACGCTACTGTAAAAAAAGTATCTGGAGATATTGAAAGCTTGAATTTGAATACAGCGATTTCTCAAATGATGATTTTTGTAAATGAAGCTTATAAACAAGAAACATTATATCGTGAATATGCAGAAGGTCTTGTAAAGATGTTGTCATGTTATGCTCCACATATTGGAGAAGAAATGTGGCAATGTTTAGGACATGATAAAACAATTGCATATGAATCATGGCCAACATATGATGAAAGTATTCTATTTGAAAATAGTGTAACAGTAGTTGTTCAAGTAAATGGTAAAGTTCGTGGTAAATTTGATGTTGCAGTTGGAAGTAGTGATGATGTATTAAAAGATGAAGCAATGAAATTAGAAACTGTACAGCGTCAAATTGAAGGGAAAACAATTCGAAAAGTAATTGTTGTAAAAGGAAAAGTTGTGAATATTGTCGCAAATTAGTGAATTTTAATAATAGAATGTTATTTTATTTTATGAATAAACTTGTTTTCATTTAAAAATCTATGATATACTATGAAAGGTAAAAATTTGGAAGGTGATTATAAATGGGTAGACATTTTGAAGTACGTGCTGCTTCTATGGCTAAAACTGCTGCTGCAAAAGCAAAAAAATATTCTCGTTATGGAAAAGAAATCTTAGTAGCTGCTAAGGCTGGTGTTCCTGATCCTGAAATGAATGCTGCGTTAAAAAAAGTGATTGAACGTGCAAAAGCAAATCAGGTACCTAGTGATGTTATTAAGCGTGCTATTGAAAAAGCAAAAGGTGGTTCTAATGAGAACTATTCTGCAGCTACATATGAAGGATTTGGCTCTAATGGTGGAGCAACAATTATTATTGATTGTTTAACAGATAACTCAAATCGTACAATTGCTGACTTAAGGGCATGTTTTAATAAATCACATGCAAAATTAGGTGTTAGTGGATGTGTATCATTCAATTATGAACATGTTGGTTTAATTTCAATCGCTTATGATGATGAAGAAGCAATGATGGATGCACTAATTATGGCAGATGTTGATTTGAAAGATGTTGAAGTTGAAGATGGACAAATGACAATTACAGTTGATCCAACAGATTTAAATAAAGCACAGGAAGCAATTAATGAATTAATTCCTGATGTACATTTTGATATTTTAGAAGATACAATGCTTCCTAATGAATATGTAACTTTAGAAGGAGAAGATTTGAAATTGTTCCAACGTTTAGTTACTTTATTAGATGATGTTGATGATGTTCAACAAGTATATCATAATGTACAAAATATCAACGATCTAGTAGAATAAAAAAAGTGGGAAACCACTTTTTTATTTTTTAAATTAATTGTAGAAATTAATAAAGGATATAAATCGTGTGTGTCAAGCAAAATTGAAAATGTCTCAAAAAAAGTTAAACATTAGCACCGTCCATTCGGTGCTTTTGTTTTGCTACATAATTTAGATAGGAAGCATGTTTCCAAGGATGTGACATTGGTGGTATATAGTACTTTCTTTGTTTAGGTTTCTCGTACTGTGCATCAAAAGTTTTAGATAGTTTTTCATGTTCAGGAATTTCTTCCATGACGAAAAGCTGATCAAGAACATTGACGTATAAATCTCCTTCAAAGGATTCGATGACCATGGCTGTAGTACCCTTTTTCAAATATGTTTTAACTCCATTCTTCGTGACAGGTATATAGTACTTGTTCTTATAGCGTATACAATGACCACTGTCTATTTTGCGTGTACTCAATACAGCTAAGATTTGATTGATTTTTGTGCTCTCTGGTTGCTTTTCAAATACTGTTTTAGTATTATTTAAGGGTAGAGAGAACATGTCATTGAATTCTTTTATGTAGTGGTTTAAGAAATCGTTGGCTTCCTCTATGGTTGAAACTCCCGCAAGCTTAAGTTCTATGACTAGACGTGATTGTAGAGTTTGGTTTAGTCGCTCTACACGTCCTTTTGCTTGTGGGATGCTAGTAGATTCCAGTTCAATGCCAAGCTGATGACAGGCGTAAGAAAACTGTGTAAACGTATCTTCTTCATCGGAAGATGCGTTTTTTCTTTTGTATTCAATACAGTACGGCGATTCATAAGAAACTTAGCAGGAATACCATAGGTGGTAAGGATCTGATGTGTTATTTGATAATAGGCGTGCAGTGTTTCCTGTGTATCGAAATAAGCGCCCAGTATTTTTCCGGTAGCATCATCGATGGCCAAATGCAGATGAGTTACTTGATTTCCAAACCAGACATGTGGGGAAGCATCCAATTGGACTAATTCACCAGCATAGGCACAACGAGGACGTCTGGGATGTGTATTCCATCGATCTAACGTTTCGATTTTATTTTCGATATGAACTTTTTCTTTATTTGAGTGGGAGTCTTTCTTGCGTGCTTTAAATTCGGCTTTCAGACGATTTTTTGTTTTGCGTCTAGCTTTGGGTGAAAGGATATCCACTTCGTAGAGCCAATGGATAATAGTGGAATCACTGATAGTGATATTTTCATGTTTCGCTAAGAGTTGAGAGAAATGCTTGATATTAGCACCGTAATATTTCGTTTTATAAAGATCGATAA
>JARHZK010000013.1 GCA_029258245.1 Longicatena sp.
AAATACATATTTGTCACCAACTGCAGTTTGTTCATATTGGATATCTTTTGCATCAAATGCATGATATAATCCTAAATTACTCATAACTGTTGTGACAACCACATTATCTTTTAACAAACCTTGTTCATGTAAATAACATCCGCAAATATATAAGATGCAATCTCCATTCACTAATTCACCATCTTCATTTACCGCAATTAAACGATCTGCATCACCATCAAATGCAAATCCAACATGATAATCTCCATCTTTCATTAATTCTTGTAATGTTTCAGGATGTGTAGATCCACATTTTGTATTGATGTTTACACCATTTGGCAAAGAATGAATAGCTTCCACCGTTGCACCTAAAGATTCTAATGTTTCTACAGCACAACTTGTAGCACTACCATTTGCTAAATCAACCGCAATCTTTACTCCAGTTAAATCAAGTTCTACATTTTCTTTTAAATGTGATTCATATAACTCTAATCCTTCCGTCCAATCAATCACTTTTCCAATGTTATCTTTTTTAGCTAGATCAATTGTATATTCGTTATCAATATATTTTTCAACTTCTAATTCAATTTCAGGATTCATTTTACATCCTAAATGATTAAACAATTTAATTCCATTATCATGATATGGATTATGTGATGCACTTACCATAATTCCACAATCAAAATGTTCTTTTTGAACTAAATAAGAAATTGATGGTGTAGGACATACCCCTAATAAATATACATGTGCACCTGTTGATGTTGCACCTGCTGCAAGTCCCATTTCAAACATATCACTACTTAAACGAGTATCTTTTCCAATAACAATTTTCGCATGACGTTTTTTTCCATAATACCATCCTAAATATTGTCCAATACGAATCGCCATATCTAAAGTTAACGTTTCATTTGCTAACCCTCTTGCTCCATCCGTTCCAAAATATTTTCCCATATCAAATTACGCCCTTTCTATTTACGTTTTGTTGCTGTTACAGTAATTGTTGCATCTTTTACTGAATAATTTGCCAACTTATCATTGCCTTCTACTATTAAAGGTTGTTCATAAGATCCTTCTTTATCTATTTTACTAACATCCACATAAACATGCAAGTCATTCTTTTTCAGTCGATCAATAACCTTTTCAGCACCTTTCACTGTTACTGCAACAGTATTCGATGATGATCCACTAAACGCAAAATCAAATCCTTCCTTACCATTCACAATCTCAACCGGCACATCTTTAATTTCTTTTTCTTTCGCATCCGCTAATTTAATAGAAATTTCTACAACTTTTTCTCCAAGCTTCGTAACCCCATTCGGTGGAACAATTGGCATTGGAATTTTTTTATCTGTAGTCAATGTTGATGCTGGAATAACAATTGGTAATTCGTCTATACCATCTAAAATCGATTGCTTTGCATACACACTTATCTTGTTATGACTAAGTGTATACGATTCTATTGCTTTATTGTTAGGAATTACTCCATTCGGTATAATACTGAGCTTAACATCTTTGCTAGGTTTCGTAACCTTTACTTTTGCTTCCATTTTATCCGGTATAATGTCTACATTCATTTTATTCCCTTGATCATCATATGCCACTATGTTTGCCTGTGTTGTAAAATCAGATGTATAATCTTCATCCACATCAATCAAAGCCTTTACATATGCAATAGAATCTAGGGTATCTTTAGATGCACGAACATGCACTTCTCCTTGTTCTAATTCAGGAATACCTAAATCATATATTGGATCCATATGAAATCTATTCACATAATCATACCCTAATGTAAAACTACGAATGGATTTCTTTTTAATCGTTACAACTCCATTACTTGGCTCTAATACAACCTCAACACGGCTTGGTGCACCTTCTGTCGTATATTTTATTTCGTGAGTACCTTCCGTTAGATCTGTAAGATTGGCAACAACACGAAAGCGATTTTGTTGTTTAACACTTTTTATATCACTAATATCACCAATAATTCGAACTTTAACCGTTTCTGCTAATCCTGTTACTTCATATGCTTGATTCGATACAATTGCATTTACTTCAAAATCTCCTAAAGTCTCTGCACTCTTCATATTCTCAAACAAACTATTTGAATCAGTACCCAAACTAAAATACATTAAAATTGCAAGCAATAATGCAACAATCTTTCCGTGTTTTTGATTAAATAGTAGTTTTTCTAACCAGGTACTCAACCAACGAAACATTTTACTCAAACGAATTTCAATATTTGCATATGTTTTAACAAAACGCTGACTTTGTTCTGCAATTGTTTTTGCTAATTCCGTTTTCCCTTCTGAACTTAGTTGTGTTCTTTTTTTCTTTGCCATCAGGAATCACTCCTTTCATCTTGATTATCATGTTTGGAGCTTTCTTTATCATCTGCTTTTTCATAATGCAAAACAATTGCTTCTGGTTCAATAACATCATCGAACAAATCTTTTGCAATCCCAAGATTCACATAAGAATTAGACGATTTTTCTTCTACTTTTTCTACTTTCTTTGATTTTATATTTTTTTCTTTTGAATCTTCTATTATTTTTTCATTTTTAATTATTTTTTCATTTTTCATTATTTTTTTATTTTTTTCCTTAGATTCTTTATTTTTAATACTTTCGTTCTTCTTTCCTTCGCTAGAATCCACGATATTTTCAAACAATTGATCTAGAGGTTCATCTTGTGATGCAGCTAAATTTTCTATTTTTATCTTATCTTTATTTGTTTCAACAACCATCTCTTTATTCTTTTTTTCTTTTCTTTTCTTACTATATTTGGGGGCATTTTCTATTTTTGTATGACGATTCTTACTTTTAAAATAATGTGCAAATACACCAGATTTTTTTTCCTCTTCATCTATTGATTTTTTTTCTTTTATTACATCTGATTCATTCTTTTCTTCATCATCTTTCGCTCCTAAAACTTTCATAAGAAAATCTCTAAGACTTGCTTCCGAATAAACCGTCAATGTTCCATTTTGCGCAATTGAAATATTTCCAGTTTCTTCACTTACAATAATCGTAATAGAATCCGTAATTTCACTAATTCCTACTGCAGCGCGATGGCGAGCACCATAACTTGTTGGTAACTCTTTTGAAGTAGGTGGAAAATAAGCAGCTGCACATGCAATTTTAACACCTTGAATAATAACTGCACCATCATGTAATGGTGTTCCATATTGAAATATAGAACATAATAGTTCACTTGACACAACCGAATTCATCGGTGTTCCAGTTTTGATAAAATCGCTTAATGAATGTCCTTGTTCAATAGAAATTAAAGCTCCTGTTTTTGTTTTTGACATTTCCGCACATGCTTTCACTAACTCATCAACTAAGTTTTCACGTTCATTTACAGTTAATGTTGTAATTCTAGAAAATACACTTGTTTTTCCTATCTTTTCTAAAATACTACGAATTTCTGGTTGGAAAATTATAATAATTGCAGGAACCCCCCAATTCATTATAGTTGCGGTTAAAGCAGCAATTGTATTTAACTCTAAATAAGTTGCAACTGCCTTAATAATAATAACCAAAAGTATCCCTTTAAAAATTTGAATTGTTCTAGAATTATTCTTAACAATTTTCAAGCAATAATAAACCAATGCCCATACACATACAATATCCGCTATTTGTCTTAGGATAATCCATAAATTATGCAAAGTAAAATAACTCATGAGAATACACTCCTCTCGTATTTTATATTATATCATAGAAACAATATACTCCATACAAAAAAATAGATGTCTTTTTTTTAACACCTATTTTAATAAATTTTCAATACAGTCAGCAACACTTTCATATACAATACCAATTTCTTTTTGAATTGTATCCTTTGCATTTTTTACAGTACATCCACAAAATGCATGTAACATTGGTAAATCATTAAAGGAATCCCCAATTGTGTAAATATCCTCATGTTGAAGATTTAAATAATTTTCAATATAAGTTAACCCTTCTGCTTTAGATACACCTTCAGGAACAATATCAACACAATTTACATTAATATATGCAACAGCATATCCCTTATAATTTATATTAATATAATCACTAATTTCATGTGCTAATTGCGAATCATTTAACGAAATTACTAATTGAGCAATTTTTCTTTTATTAAAAATTTCTTCCTGTAAAACATTTGTATCTTCCACATTTCCATATTTATGATCTACTTGTTGTTGATCTACTGTATATTTATAACGATGAAATCCATCATTAATTACATAAGATACACAATCAATTGTTTTTATATATTCTATAATATGTAACGCTTTATCAAAATCCATATAATTACATTGCAATAAATTTTGATCTTTATCATAAATAACCCCGCCATTATTTGTTACAATAAAATCATATGTAAATCCATTACGTGCAATCTCATTTTTTAAAGATTCCATACTTCTTCCAGTTACTATACCAAATAAATTTCCTGCATTTTGAAATTTCTTAATAGCATCTATATCTTCTTTTGAAACATATTCCTCTGTACGTAATGTTCCATCATAATCACTAGCTAATATTTTCATATATATCCTCCAATACCCGTTATCATTGTACCAACTTTTTATAAAATTACAATATTTTCGTATAAGTTATACAAGTATCTCCATACTACTATTAGGAGGTGTTCAAAATGGCACGTAAAAAATATCGTCCAGGCATGAACTGTGAAAAAACAGGTACTTATGTTTGTTATGACGCTAAAGGAAAAGAAATGTCTCGAGACATTGATGTAGAAAAAGGTAGACGTTTCCCTCCTTCTCAAGAAGAAGGATGCTATTACGAAGAACAATAATTTTTTATTCTTCAAACAAAAGTAGAAAACAAAAACGGAAGTATTCCAATTATGGATACTTCCGTTTTTTATATCTACCTTTCAATTCATATCAAATGATCAATTATTTCTTATAATCTAATAATCGATATATCGCTCTTCCATTATGAATTCCAAGCTGCAATATTTTTATTACTTCCGCTTCATTTTCCATCAATTTTACTAAGCAATATTTATCTTTCAACAATTTTTCAGCCATTGCTTTTGTCGGAACTTTATGAATCGATTGTAAAAATCGATCATCTTTCCAAATCGCAAAACGACATCCATTCCGGTAATTTACACAACCAAATCCTTTCGAATTTTCCACAACTTTATTTCCACATATAGGACATGTACCAACACTTTCTCTTTGATCATCAATTGGGACTTCTCCAGATACTTTTAAAGATTGTAAGTTTTCCTGCAAATGTGGTCGAAACGCTTCTAACACACTATCTACTAATGTTTTTACATCCGCTTTTCCTTCTTTAATATCTTCTTGTATCACCCACCATTTTGCCGTTAAATCTGGTGTCTTTATTTCCTCTGGAAGCAAATGATAAAAATCTCTTCCTAAACTTGTCGAAAGAATATTCTTCCCTTTCTTTTCCACATAACCTCTTTTTAATAACGTTTCCACAATTTGTGAGCGCGTAGCACTTGTTCCAATCGAGCCATTTTCGCCTTTTTTACCTTTATCTTTTTTCTTAAGGATATCTTTAATTTCTTTATTCTTTACATACTTTGCTATACTCGTCATATCTTTAATCAGTGTCGCCTGCGTATAATGCTTAGCAGGATTTGTCTCTTTTTCAATAAACTCATGATTCTGCAACGCCACTTTATATTTCCCTTTTGGTAAATCAAATTTACCACTATCTTCTTCCCCCTGTTCCTCTTCGTCTTTTGCAGGTTGAAAATATTGTTTATATCCTTCATCCAAAATAAATGTTGAAACTGCATGGAGTGTTCCTTCTTCCAATTTAACATCGGCACTAACTTGTCTCTTTTTTATTGGAGGTAAAAATTGCATAATGTAGTAATTACATATTTCTTCATACACTTTTCTTTCATCTTCTATCAATGCATCTATATTAAAATTACTTAAGGTTGGAATAATTGCATGGTGTGCTGTTACATATTTATCGTTAAAACACTCTGAATGAATCGTATAGTCTACTGGATACTCTTTTTGTATTTTTTTCATAACATGTGGCAAAACTTTATTTGCTTCTTGAAAATGTTCTTCCTTTAAATATTGCGAATCACTTCGATTATATGTGATCGCTTGATATTTATCTCTTAATGTTTGCGTGATTTTATCCGTTTTTGATAAATCAAAACCATATTTACTATTCATATGCGCTTGTAGCTTCGCAAGGTTAAATGGCAATGGAGGTCTTGTTACAATTTCTTTCTCATCAACTTTCATAGAATGTTGCTCACGTGAATCATATTTCTTTGCGATATCCTCCAAGATTTCTTTATGTAACACATGCTTACCATCATCCAATAAATCACTCTTCGGTTTAAAAATAAACGCAATCTTTTGATCCTGACAAACTCCTTGTGTATGCCATTCATAATATTTTTGTTTCACGTGGTTAGCAATTTGTTCATCTCTTGTGACAATTAATCCTAGTGTAGGACTTTGTACACGCCCAACACTCATTCCTTGTCTTCTTAAAGCTAATGAATATAAACGTGAATAATTAATTCCTACTACATAATCTGCCACAGCTCTTGCATATGCGCTTCTTCCAACAGCAATTAATGACTCATCATTATCCATCAAATTATGAAAAGCCTTTTTAATATTGGCCGGTGTATTATCATTAATATATACCCTTTTGACAGGTTTGGTATTCTGTGCATATTCTAAAATCTCATCAATCAAAAATTGTCCTTCATCATCGGGATCTCCTGCATGAATGATTTGATCACAATGCTCCATCAATTCCATAATTTGCATCACTCGATCTTTTTTATTACCATCTGGCACTAATTTCCAATTATCAAACCAAATAGGTAAATCTTCTTTCCGCCACTTTTTATACTTTATATCATATTCGTCAGGTTCACATAAACGTAACAAGTGTCCATATGCCCATGTGATTGTTACATTCTTCTTTGTGATTACTCCACGAACTTCACGATCGGGTCCATCGATTGCTTTTGCGATTGCTCTACCTAACTCTGGTTTTTCGGCAATAATTAAAGTATGCATAAAAACCCCCTTATCACATGTAAGTTGTATTATATCATATATTTCAAAAGTAAAAATAGTGAAATTAGACATTGATAATTTTTTCTTATTATATATTGACAAACATTTATTATTCATGTTATATTTATATCGTTAAAACATGGGGTTTTAGCTCAGCTGGGAGAGCACCTGCCTT
>JARHZK010000042.1 GCA_029258245.1 Longicatena sp.
GTATTTCCACCTTCGTGGAATGGATCTGTCGCATAATAATTAGACACATCTCCAAAAATATTCTTTTGTTTTTCATAGAATGTATTCGCAACCTGTGAAAAATAATTCACTTTACCAGCTGCAACCTCTTCTTTTGTTAAATATGTTTTTATAATAGATGGTCTAGTAAAACTTGGCCATTGATCAAATGGAGTTAAAACAGCTCCTTTATTCTTTTGTGCAAAAGTTTCAGGTACCTGACCTGCATACCCTTGAATTACTGGTTGAATTCCATACGTCTGCATACGATCATGAATTTGTCTTCCTAACTCCGCACGTTGTTCAAACCACGCATTTGGTAATGGACCACCAATACTATAAAGATTTTGCATATAGAACCATGCAAAATATGCTGGACCAGATATATAATCTTTAATTTCTTCGTTTGTGTATCCATATTCTAATAATGTTTGGCGCAATACTTCTTCTTGTCCTACAATATCTAATACAAGATTAATTCCATTCATTGCGCACCAATCTAAGAATTTTTCATATTCATCCCAATTCCAAAATGCCATTGTATAGGAATATGTACAAAAATTCAAAGCATATCGTAAATCAAATTGTGCTTCTTTTATTATTTTTTTATCTACCGGTTGAATAGCTTTCACTGCTACATTTGATTCATATAATGGATTATAATCAACATTTAAATAGTTTTTTAGATAATAATTAAATCCAGATGCCATAGCTAATCCATTATTACCTTTAATAACAATTGTCCCATTTTCTCCATTTTCAATTTCAAAAATATCTTGTTTACCATTTAAATTATTTCTATGTTTGAATACGAAACTATTTTTCCATTTGCTTCCGATAACACGTCCAACTAAGTTGTTCATTTCATTAACAACTTTTTTATTCGCATAAGCTTGATCTTTTTCAAACCTATCCCATTCCGTTTGCCATTTGCTACCTTCCCAATTAGATACTTTAATCTCATTTTTATCAACAATTTTATCACTTGTTTTTGTTCCATATAATTCGATTTCATTTAATTGTGTAACAAAACGATCTGAATTATATGCCATGTTTAATCGAATATAAGATGCTTTGGTATTTATATTAAATACATCTCCATCTACAGTTGATGTGGTATCTGTTGTTTTTGATACAACTTTTGTATAATTCACTCCATCTGTTGATGTATATATATAATAATGGTTATATGAATTATCTACATTTTGAAATATTTTAATTTGTGATAAATCATATACTCCATCCAATTTTATATCAATATAACGATTATGGTCATACATACGTTTATAGTTATCTTTTTCACCATCCGATGGAATTGATTGCCAATAGGTACCTTTATTTCCATCTACAATTTTAGAAACTTCATGATTTGAAGATGCTTTTGCTTTTACATTTTTTTCTAAAATTTCAATTTTTTTACCTGTATTTGCTTTTACATCTATATGAATTCCAATACTTTGAATTGCTACAAATGTCATTAACAACACAGATAAATATTTTTTCCAATTTTTCATTAAATTTCTCCTTTCAATAATATTCAAATTGTTACGATAAACAACCATTTATATTATATATCAAAATATTTTATAAAATATTGTACTCTTTGTTAAAATATTACACCTATTTAAAATAGATTCTGATAATCTCTTGGTGAGATACCTGTTGCTTTTTTAAATATTTGAGTAAAGTAGCTTTGAGAACGAAATCCAGTTTGATGTGCAACTTCTTTTAATACAACTCCATTTTTAATGAGTTGTTTAGCAGCTTGTACACGATACTCATTAATTATATCTGTAAATGACTTTTTTAGTTGTTTATTCAATATTCGACTTAGATATGATGGTGTAATCTGTAATTGATCTGCAACATCCTGTAAACTGATTTGGTTCATATAATTATGTTTAACATACTTGATTGTTTCTTTTGTAATATGATCTAATCCTTGCATTTTTTTGGTTGTTATATCATAAAACAAATTGTTAAATTGATAATTCAAATCCATTTCAGTTATTTTTGTCATTAAAAATTCATCTTCTCTAAATTTATAATTAGGATATCTTTTTTTAAGTTCTTCTTTGATTGCTTCAATAACTCGAACTAGATATTCTTTTCCACTTTCTTTTTTATAATTTTCTTTTTGTATAATACATCGAATAATTTTTTGTATTTCATTTTTTAATTCATCTTCATTATTACGCTCATACAATTCAAATAATAATAGTATCGACTCTTGACAACTCCCACCACTTTTTTCTTTAGCACAGTTTTTTTTCATCATCTCATCTGCATTTTTATAAGATTCTAACAATAACTGATTATTTGTTGCAATACTTCCATAAGAATAATTTTTTGTGAATCTATCAATTTTTTCTTTCAATCTTTCTATATCTTCTTGATTCAATACAAAACTTGCAATAATAAACATCACTTGATAAGGTTCAAAATCAACGCATAAGCAACTATATCCTTGATCCTCTAAGTTATTTTTGATATTTAGAATAATTGTTACTTCCGTATGTATATCGAATAAAAAGCATATCCCAGATTTCATAAATAAGTTTTGCAATTTAAATTGCTTTTGAATTTCAATATCACTTTTTCCTAACAAAATCGACATTGCTAATTGCTTTTCTAATATTGGAAAAATGGTATTTATTTTATTAACTAATGCATTCATTTGTAAATCACTATTTTTTCTTACTAATAATTCATTACATGCTTTCACTACATGTTCAATGATATTATTTTTACTCGATGGTTTTAATATAAAATCTTCCACATGCAATTGAATCGCTTGTTGTGCATATTGAAATGTACTATAAGATGATAATACAAAACAAATACTTTCTTTTCTTTCAATCTTTCGAATCTCCTTTAATGCATCTAATCCATTTTTCAATGGCATTTCGATATCTAAGAAAATAATATCGCAGTCATTTTCTTTACATATGCAGATTGCTTCTTCCCCATTACTTGCCGTAAAAATATTAGAAATGGGAACATTTGCTTCTTCAATGATTGATTTTAAATATTCTCTTTCTATTTTCTCATCTTCGACTATTAATAATTGAAACATTTCAATCACTCTCTTTCTTTTCATGTTTTGATATGAATAATAAAACTAAATCCAGAGTTGATATCTGTTATAATTTGGATTTGAACTTTTTCTTTATAAAAAGCTTGTAATCTACGAATCACATTATACAACCCAAAATGTGGTTCGTTATATTCACTAGAGTTATATAGAACCATTTTTTCATCCATAAGTTTTTGTAGCATCCCTACTCCGTTATCTGATACTTCAATTGTAACAATACTATCTTCCTTTGCAATATAAATTTCTATTTCTCCATCTTCCACACAATTATTTAATCCATGTTTTATAGAATTTTCAACCAATGGTTGTAAAATCATTCCTGGAATATTCATATTTCCAATCACATCTTCATTTTCAATATTTAGGACAAATTCAATTCGATCCGATACTCTTAATTTTTGTATTTCAATATAAGATTTTATTGCCTTCAATTCTAATGAAATTGTACTAATTGAATTTTGCATTTCAAGTCCATATCTTAGTAATTGGCTTGTATGTAATATCATTTGTGATGCTATTTTTGTTTGATTTGTGTCTACTAAACAATGAATCATATTTAATGTATTAAATAAAAAATGTGGATTAATTTGATTTTGTAGCATTTTAAGTTCACTTTGTGTCAATAATTCATCTTTTCTTAAATTCTCATTCTCTTGTTTTAATAACTCTTGTTTTAATTTTGCCTTATCTCTTTCATATTCAAAATTCTTCTGCACCTGTTCTGCCATTTCATTTAACGCACAACATAATTGTTCCATTTCAATACTCGTCATTGATACATTACTTAAATCATATTTTCCTTCTTTAATTTTTTGAATATTTAATAATATTTGATCCAGTGGCTTCATTATAAAATGAATAATATTATATACAAAATAAAAAATCCAAAAAAGAACAATACATAACAGTAGCACACTTAACACATGAATTACTTTTTTAATCGTATCTAATGCTTCTTTTTCATACTGCATAGACACTGTTATAAGTTCATAATATTCATTTGATGTCGCCATAATCAATTTTTCATATCGCTGTAACAAATTATAATTTTCTTCGTATTTTGTATCCTTATTATAGATAATAGTGATACAGGTTTCATTATAAGACGCATACATATTTTCTAGTAATTGAAAACGTTGCCCATTTAATATAATAGGGTTATTCTTTAAAGTCTTTACTTTATCAATTGCTTCTAGCATTTTTATATGATATTTCTGTAATTTATCTTTATTTTCTGTATATAAATACTCTTTAAAATACATGGATGCTTCATTAAATTTATTATATGTATTTTCTACATTTAGATATGCTTGCATCAAATTATCATATCGTTGCATAATACGATTATTATAAATATTGGAAAACAATAAGAAAGAAAGTACACATATCGCTAAAAATAAATTCCCTCTATAAAATCGATACTTAATGCTTTTTTTATCTAACTTTTTACTCATAATCTTTTATATTATCTCCATTCACTAATATTAAATTAGGACGCAATACTTTGCTTTCTGGCTTTTTGTTATTCTCCAAATATTCATAAATTGTCTCTACACTCTTGTATCCATAATCATAAAATGATGTAATAATGGTACCATCTAACTTATTTTCTTTAATCATATCCATTGTCTCTTCTACTTCATCTACACCATAAATCAACATATCCTTCTTAAGATTCTGTTGAATTGCTGTTTCTGCACAAGGAACAGCCGATTCACCTGCAAAATTTATTGCTACATTAATATCTTTATGTTCAGAAAACACTTTTTCCCATTCTCTTTTTGCTTTTAAAATATCAGACTTAGATTCTGTTACACGAACAATTTCTACACCTCCTAAATGCGTAGAAAAAATTTTCTCGATATCTTCAATTTGTTTTTGGGCAATTTTAAATTTTAATTCTGCAACCTGGATTGCAACTTTTAGTTTTTTATTTTTTCCATATTTTTTCTCTATGTCTTTTAATAATAATGATGCTTGTTCTTGAAAATCTTTCCCCATATATGCAAATCGTTTACTTTTTGGTTGGTCGCTATCTACTAAAACAAGCGGTATTCCTTTTTCATCTGCTAAATGAATCAAACTAGAATCTATTACACCTTGTGTAATAATTCCATTTACTTTTTTTAAAATCCCTGTTTCTACGACTTCATTCATTCGATCTGTATCAATGTTACTAGGACCTATGCATTCACAATCAATATCATAATCCTTACATGCATCTAAAAAACCATGTTCCGCTTTTTTCCAAACAATATGATTCTTTAATGGTGTAGCAAATAATAAAAAATACTTTTTATTAGAAGGTTTTGATTCTTTTGCACAACCTGATAAAACAATACATAAAACAATCCCTAAAATTAATTTCTTCATATATTATACCTTTTCTACTTTCTTGTTTATTCTAACATACAAAATTATAAAATTAAAATATCCAATCATTTCTATATGGTTACATTTCATTTCTTCATTTATAAGCATATTTCTTTACTTTTTTTATTATTCTGCATATAATATAGATGCTAAAATAAAACTTCAGGGTTGAGTGAAATTCTCTACTGGCGGTATACTCCGCGAGCCATTTGGCAGAACTGGTTAAATTCCAGTAGCAACAGTTAAAGTCTGGATGAAAGAAGTTTTTTACATCTCTTTTAAATGTAAAAAATGTACCTAGAAGCTTATTTTAGGTGCATTTTTATATAAATAAAGGAGGAATCTAAATGACATGGACTACCAAAAAAATAACAACGGTAGCCGTACTATGTGCGATGGCAATGATTGTCAATATGATGATTACCATCCCCATTATCCCTGCAGTTCCATTTTTACATTATGATCCAAAAGATGTATTAATCGTCATGGGAGGTTTTATATATGGACCAATGATTTCCTTTTTCATGAGTGGAATATGTTCCTTTTTAGAATTATTTCTTCGTGGAGGAAATATTATAGATGTTTTAATGAACATGATATCAACTTGTGCTTTTGCATGTAGTGCAGCATTCATTTATCAGCACAAACATACTAAAAAAGGTGCTACAATTGGTCTTGGAGTAGGTATCCTTTTAACTACGATATCCATGTGTATATGGAATTATATTGTTACCCCTTTTTACTTCCATATCCCAAGAGAAAGTGTAGTTGCAATGATGCTTCCTGGAATTATTCCATTTAACATTATAAAATCAGGAACCAACGCTTTACTCGTTCTTATTATTTATAAGCCAATTGTACAATTTTTACGAAAACAAAAAATGATTGATAAAAAAAATCAATCTATTCCTTTAACAAAAGGTTCAATTATTGTTATTACATTTATTCTTATATCCATTATATTAATTATTTTAATTCATAAAGGTATATTATAAAATTGGAGGTAAATCTATGAATTTTAATGAAGCTAAAGAAATTATGAATCAAAAACTAGGAGATTGGAAAATTATGGCATTAGCAAGCTCGGTTGATGATTATCCAATGGTTCGAAATGTCAGTTGCATTTTTTACAATGATAAGATTTATTTCAAAACCGATAAAAACTTTAGAAAAACTCAACAATTATTTAAAAATCCTAGAGTTTCAATGTGCTTTAACGGTGTACAAGTTGAAGGTACTGCTATTAACAAAGGCTTAGTTATTGATGAACCAGGAAAAATTTTCGAAAAAAAATATAAAGAATTTTTATGGAGAAGTTACAATGCGTACTCACATGAAGATACTGAAATTCTAATTGAAGTAACTCCTTCCTTTGTTGAAATATGGGACGAAGATGAAAATAGAAATGCATTCCAAATTTTCATCGATTTTAACACAAAAGAAGTGACTTACAAACCTTATGATTAATCTTAGAAAAATAGGCGGATAAACCAATACTGGTATATTCGCCTATTCTCATATTTACACTTTTCATTATAAAAAAAACCTCTAATAGAACCTATTAGAAGTAAATAATACAATGGTGCCGACTATAGGAATTGAACCCACAACCTAC
>JARHZK010000043.1 GCA_029258245.1 Longicatena sp.
CCTAGCCTTCTGCGCCATTTCTTCTAAAAACGGTTGAGCAGCAGGTGATAATAATGCTTTAAAATCATCGATGGTACATACATCATGTTGTAATGCAGCTCGTACATCTTTAGCGGTATATTGATTATAATCGTATGCTTCCATTTCTGATTTTACTTTTTCACAAATATCAGAGTGAATATTTTCCATTCCAGGCAAATATTCCATAGGATTTACACGCGATGCAGGATTTGTTTCTAATTCATGTTTTTTAGCTAATGCTTTAGGAGTCAAAAATTCAGAATCGATTAAAAATTGATTTTCTTGTTGTTCCATATACCATTCCCCTAGTCTCTTAAAAATCCTGTTAATGGATCCGATGCTGAAGCACCACGAACTAAAACTCTTCCAAGTCCTGACAAATAAGCTTTTCTTCCTGCCGCAATAGCATCTTTAAACGCCGATGCCATCAATGGTAAATCTCCTGCAGTTGCAAGTGCTGTATTTGCCATAATAGCAGCAGCTCCCATTTCCATTGCTTCACATGCTTGAGAAGGAGCACCGATTCCTGCATCTACAATAATTGGTAAATCTATTTCATGAATTAAAATTTGAATAAATTCTTTTGTTGCAAGTCCTTTATTCGAACCAATTGGAGAAGCGAGTGGCATAATAGCAGCAGCCCCTGCATCTACCAAATCACGCGCAACGTTTAAATCTGGATACATATATGGCAAAACAATAAAACCTTCGTTTGCTAAAATTTTAGTAGCTTTAATCGTTTCTTCGTTATCTGGTAATAAATATTTTGTATCTCGCATAATTTCAACTTTAATAAAATCTCCACATCCAAGTTCCCGTGCAAGTCTTGCGATTCGAACTGCTTCCTCTGCATTTCTTGCACCCGACGTATTTGGAATTAAAGTTACTCCTTTTGGAATATAATCTAAAATATTTTCATGCTCCTTCGTATTCGCTCTACGAACTGCAAGTGTAATCATTTCTGCACCAGCATCTTTCACTGCTGCTTCAATTAAATTTAATGAATATTTTCCACTTCCTAAAATGAAACGAGATGAGAATTCATACCCTCCAATAATCAACTTATCATCCTTTGTGTTCATATCATTTTCCTTCTTTCCCTGCTATTATTTGTAATACTTTATGTGCTTGATGTGCAGCACATATCATAACTCTTGATGAAACTAATCCAATATCATCATTGACATCACTTATAAAATCTCCACAAATATAAAAATGATCGGTAATTTTTTTTGTTTTTATATCATTTGCATCTAACATTCCTGCCATTCCCGATGCAGAAATTATATATTTATTAGGAAAAATTTCTAAAACTTTATTAACTAACATTGCTTTTGTATCTGCTTGATCAAATGCTTCACAAATAATTTCATCCTTTTTTAATACTTTTTCCACATTATGTTCATTTATCATCAAAAAATCTACATCAATATCTATAAATGGATTAATTCTTAATAAATTCATCTTTAATGCATTTGTTTTTTTCATTCCCAATTGTGACAAATCATACTGTTGGCGATGAATATTTGTAAGATCTACGAAGTCATAGTCAATTAGATGCAAATATCCAATTCCTGCTCTTGCAAGTGCAACAGCAATATTAGAACCAAGTCCTCCTAATCCACAAATAGCAACCTTAGATTGCTTTAATTTCTTCTGAAATGCTTTCCCATGTCGCTTTTCTAGGGCAGCATAATACTCTTGTTCGCTAATTTTATTATCCTCCTCCAACAAAACTTACAACCTCCAAAGAATCATTTTCTTTTAACATAAATGTTTCATATTGTGATTTTGGAACAATACTTCCATTACACTCAACCGCTACTCTTTGAATGTTATAATTTTCTGATTGTAAATAAGTGAAAATACTCATTCCCTCTACCGCTTTTTGTTCTCCATTAATTTTAACCATAAACTCTCCCTTCTAATAAAACAAAAACCGCATGCTACATAAGATAACATTACGGTTTTTATTCCTACTCCATCATCCCTACGTTAGCATTACCTAAATCAGGTTATGGGTCGAAGGTCACACCTTCCTCTCAGCCTGTTTACAAGCTCCCCTATTTACATGCAGATTATAACGCTAAATGAAAGCAATTACAATACTAAAAAACAGTAAGACTAAATTTATCCTACTGTTTTACGTTTATATCGTTCATTCAAATAAGTTACATATTTTCTTTTTTATGAATCAATTTTACCATACATGCTCCAGAAGCTAATAAGACTGTCCATAAAAGCATCATATTAGTAGATACTGCCGTATTTGGTATATCTTTAGAATCAACTTTGTTAGTATTCTTATCTGAATTTGGTTTTTCTTGAGGTTTCACTGAATTTGATGGTACTTCAATTGAATTTTCTTTTAATGCATTGTATGCATCTTGTAATGCTTTTGTTGCAGCATCAATTTCTTTTTGTGTAACGTCTTTATTTGCTAATACTTTATTTGCTTGAGCGAATGCTTCTTCATATGCTTTCCAGCTTGCATTTGTATATGTTTCTTTATCTTTAGCTGGTTGCTTTGCAATTGTTTCTTGTAATTTTTCTTTATTAGTTACTTCTTTTAATTCTAATTCACTAATTGCTTTTAAGATTTCTACTTTGGCTTGATCAACAACGGATTGATTTTCAACAGTTGCATCATTCATAATCTTAGTTCCAACATTTATTTTTTCTAATAAAATATTCCAACTACTTTCTGTATATTTATCTGCTTCATATGTATTAGCAAGTCCAATTGCCTCTTTTAATGCAGTTTTATCAACTACCTTAACTTCTTCTAATGCTTTAATTGCTTTCTGTAATTGTTTCACCGCATCTTGAACTTGTTTAGTAGTTGCTTGTTGATCATCAATCACAACTTTTGCATTTGTCATAGCATTTTTAAATACTTTATAGCTTTCACCTGTATATTTCGTTTGATCAATATCTTTATGTGACTCATATAATACAGTTAACGCTTCTTTATCTACTTTTAACGCTATTCGAGATAATAGTAATTCATTTTTTGCACGATTTACTTCTTCTTGAGTTGCATTTTTGTTATTCTTTACTACTTTTGCTTTTTCTAAACTTTCCTCAAATGCCTTCCATGAAACTAATTCATAATCCTCTTTTTGTAAATTTTCTGATTCAATTTCTTCGATTGCTTTATTTAATTCATTAAAATCTGCACGTTTTACAAGTTGATTCATAGCTTCTTGTGCTTTCATAATATAATCTGTTACATCTTTATTCTTAGTAGCCTCTTGAATACTATTTTCTACAATTTCTGATTTCTTTTGTGTAAATAACTGCCAACTTGATGGCGTAAATTCTTCTTCTTTTAAAACATTCAATTCATTATTCATAGCTATTGCTGCTTGAATATCTACTAATCCTCGATAGCTTTCATACAATTTTACATATCCCTCATCAATATCACTTTGATATAATTGATTATCTTTATTTGCTAGTTTAATGATTTCTTTTGCGGCATTTAATTTTTCTATAAAAAATTCCTTACTTTTCTGTGAATAATTTGTTAAATCTATTACATCTAATTTTTTGATCAATTCATTTAATTTTATAACATTTACTTTATCAAATTCTACACCATTTGTATATTCATAAAATTCAAGTTCACCAATTGATGTAAAATTACCATTTGAGTGTGTAGTTTTTGTAATAAATTTTACATAACTAATTTCTTCAGTAGGTGCAAAGTTAATAATTTGAGCTCCATTTATATTTTTTAATTGTCCACTCTTTACCACTTTGTACTCATGGTTATCTTTACTAACTTGTATTTCATAATCTTTTGCACAACCATTTAAATTATTGTGACGTGCAATATAAGCCATTTTATAAATACGTTTATTAGCAGGTAATTTAACAACTACTTCTTGTGGTAAATTTGTTTCAGGACTATATTGTGAATGCCAATAAGTATTATAGTTTCCATCAACGATTGCATCTTTTCCTCCACCATCGTTAGATTGATTTGATGTAACACTTACTACACTTACTCCACGATCAATTTTTGTTAAATCAACTAAATTTTCTTTATATATTGGACTACCATTTATGGTATTTTCAAAATAAGCGGATGTAGTATCAAATCCATTAGCTTTTAAAACACCATTTAAATCATTTTTTTGATGTAATTGGAATGTAATTACTTTAGTTCCTGAACCTGAAACATAATTTGCTTTATATTCCTGTCCACCTAAGGCTAAATTTAATTTTGGAGTTCCTGCAACCATCATAACTTGATCAAATGTTAACTCAACTATTATATTATCATTATTTTTTACTACTTTTTTACCTACCACTTCAGGATTTTGCTGTGTTGTTGCTACTTGCTCTGTATGAATAAAGTTTTCATCAAATTCTGTGTACATGATAGCCATTTTTCCATCATCTCTATCAAATTCATACATTACACCAAATCTTTGTCTTTCTTTATCATCCGTTCCTAAAGTCACAATACTTGAATATTGAAAATGACCTTTATGTAATATTTTTGAAGTCCAAGTAATTCCTCCATTCTCTTGTACTTCTCCGTAATATATGGTACCATCCATTCTTCCACCTTTTGAAGGTGTTACCAATACAATATATTCTTTCCCATTTTTATCATATTTAGTAACAGACAACTGGCAATATGCATTATTAACGGCATCTAAAGTTTCCATTTTCTGCCAAGTTTTTCCACCATCTTTACTAGTAGCCATTTTGGTTTTTCCACTAGTATTACGCATAAATAATTTGACATCCCCATTATTTAATTGAATAACTTGTGATTCTGTCAACATAGCTCCACTATTATTCATTGTTTCTCGATCATGATTCTCACATTTTACTGGAGAGTCACCTAATGTCCAGGTTTTTCCACCATCTTTACTTACAATTAATGCAGAAGCTTGACTACCACCTAAATTTTCTTTTCCAGCCGTATATACTGGAACTGCTAAACTACCATCTTTTAGTTGAATTCCAACACCAGGTCCAGTTCCACAAAATAACATCCAATCTTCTTTTACTTGTGATGTAATATCGATTGGATTTTCCCATGTTTTTCCATCATCATCGGAATATGTCATCCATAAATACTGTGTACGTACTGCTTGTAATGGAGTATTATCATACAAATATATATTTCCTTTAGATTCTCCCTTATAATATAAATTTCCTAATTCTTTATATGGAGCTTTACATTTTGTAATTACTCTATAATCTGTTTTATTCCCTATCTCATCATATACAACACCATTTTCACGAATTGTATATTCTTTTGACGGATTATCTTTCTCTTTTAAAACTTGATATTTTTTTCCATTAATATCTTTATATCCTGTACCAGCAGATAAAATTTCTTTATTCATTAATCCTGAAGAATTTGGAAACATATCAACCATTAGTATTATTCTTTCTTTTTCCACTCCATTTTCCATGTATTTATAAGAAGTAAGAGATGGATCAATAACGAATGCGCATGGTGTTTGTCTATTCTTATCAACTAAGTCAATCACTTCAATTGGATTATCAAATTCTTTTTGATTACTTTCTCTACGACGAATTATTGTATCAATATTTCCTGCATCGTGATATCCTGAATTTCTTCGGTCAATTGCTGCTAATAATGTGCCTGCTTTTGTTCTTAATAAGGAAGGAATACGATATGCTACAGAATTATCATATCCAGAATAAAATAGTGCTTCTGATTTCGTTTTATATGCATTTGATAAATCATCTACCATTTCAGATTGAAATTTAAATTGACTATGCATAGAAGAAATTTCTTCTTCAGTTAATGGATTCGCATATACTTTCGCAGATTCAATTCCACCTTTAAAGTTATACTCATTTCCACTAGCACGATCCGTATACCCAACTCCAATCGAATTTGCGCTATCAACACCATCCATGAATTTAGAAACATTAGTTGAGTATTTATTTAAATATTTCCCATCCAAATAAAAATAATAATTGCTTCCACTACTCGTGACCGTAAGCATATGCCATTTTGTATTATGAATTGAATCATTATTCAATACTGGAGTATTCGATGCATTAATTTCAAAATTCTTATTTGTACCAGTTCCTCCCATTGTTTCCACACCTAGCGTATTATCTTTCGGATTTACATAAAGCATTAAATATTTCCCATTATTTGTACTATCTGATAAAGATAATAATGACATCAGTCCATCATTTTCACTAGCTGCACGATACCATACATTCATAGATCCTTTATTTAATGATTTTAATTTTGCTACATGCTCTGCATTTGTATCGGAAGTATAAGATGAGTCCTGTTTCTTCATAACATTTCTTGAGACATATACCAAATCTTCTCTTTCTTTATCCGTATGATAACTCAAAATAGCATCTTCTGATAATGCCACATTATACAATTCCATACAAGACTGTGTTCCAGTAAATGGATAATTATTTTGCCCAGAAGCACGATTTCCTTTACCAAATCCGATATAATTTGGTGCAGTAATTACACCCTTTGTAAAATTTACACTTGTATTGCTTTCTTTAATTTTTTTACCATCCAAATACATTGCATATTTTTTCCCACCATTTAGTACAAACGTAAATTTATGCTCTTTTGTAAAATCATACTTACTTACATCTACTGTACCACCATCAATTTGTTGTGCTCCACTTTCATTTCGTGACTCAACGCCAATAGTATTTCCATTTTTATATACAGTTAAATAATTATTTGCTTTTGTAGAATCTCCAATAAAGAAAATAGAATTCACACTACTCCCAGTACATGTAAATGTTGTATTGACAGTTACATCTTGTTTATCTTTACATGCATTTGCAACCTTTGATACATCTACAAATCCTACTCCATTTGTAATCGAAACTTTCGCTTTTTTATGAAAGATTGGATTAACTTCTTTCGTTTCTTGTGCCTTTACTTCATATGATGTCATAATTAGCGAACAAAACATCATCAAAGAAAGTAAAATCTTCCCAATTTTTCTCATTTTCTATTCTTCCCTTCTATTTTATGTAATCGGTTTCAAGAATATTTTAGCATATCTCTAACCTCTACTTTTATATTTTTTAGCATTTTTTTTATAATAATTAGTTTGATTGTCTTTTTAAAAATTAGTTTCTTTCTATTTTCCAATTTTCTAATTTTTTAATATAATCTATCTTATCTCTATTCTCGTTTTATAATATGAAGCAAATATCTTGACACATAAAAATACAACAATTATTATAATTAAGTTATATTATAATCAAAGGAGAATTACGCTATGGAACCTATTTTACAGCTTCACCATATAACAAAAAAATTTGGTGAAATAAATGTTTTAAATAACCTTGATTTAGATATAAATCAAGGCGAATTTATAACACTCCTTGGCCCTAGCGGTTGCGGTAAAACGACTACATTACGAATTATTGCAGGCTTAGAACAACCAACTTCAGGACAAGTTTTCTTAAATCAAAAGGATATTACAAATCTTGCACCAAATAAAAGAGACATTCATACCGTATTTCAAAATTATGCCTTATTTCCCCACATGAATGTAGAAGATAACATTGGATATAGTTTGAAAATTAAAAAATATCCTAAGAGCAAAAGAAAACATGCCATCCAAAAAATATTAGACTTAGTTCAATTATCTGGATATGAAAAACGAATGCCGAACGAATTGTCTGGTGGGCAAAAACAACGTATTGCGATTGCAAGAGCACTTGTTCATCAACCAAGTGTAATATTACTCGATGAACCTTTAGGTGCCCTTGATTTACAACTTAGACGACAAATGCAAAATGAATTAAAAAATTTACAAAAACAATTAGGAATCACATTTATCTACATTACTCATGATCAAGAAGAAGCATTGAATATGTCAAGTCGCATTGCGATTATGAAGGATGGAGCAATCGAACAAATTGGTACTCCTGATGAAATATATAACAAACCTAAAACCAGCTATGTTGCAAAATTTATAGGAGATTCAAACATATTAACTGGTGTTGTATATAAAGTTGAAAATGATACTGTATATGTCTCAATTCAAAATCGAACGATGGAAATAGCTGCTTTAAATTACAATATAAATGAAAAAGAATCGCTAACTTTTGCTATAAAAAGCGAATATATCCAAATCAATAAAACAGAAACCACATACTCCCTACCAGCAAAAGTCATAGCCAAAAATTTTATAGGCGGAATGTTACGGATTACACTACAATTAACCGATGGAACAGAAATAACAGCGAGTCAATATGGTTTTGAATTTGAATATTCTATGGAAGATATAGTATACATAAAATGGAATAAAAAACATGCTGTACCTATAGATTTGGAGAATCGCTATGAATAAAAAATTAAATATATGGCTTTTGTTATTACCATTTTATATAGTTTCTATTCTGTTTATCGCCATTCCACTTCTCTATATGGTTGTTTTAAGTTTTCAAACAAGAGCTGATATTTGGGGTGTTGTAAATGAATTTACATGGAAAAATTATCAAGATATTGTTCAACCAACCTACATAAAAACTTTTATCCAATCTTTTAAATTAGCAATAACTAGCACTCTTCTAATTAGTCTAATTGGTTATCCTTTTGGATATTTCATGGCGAAATTATCAAGTAAATGGAAAAAAAGAATGTTATTATTGTTAATGATTCCATTTTGGACAAGTTCTCTTATACGACTCTATGGATGGATTATTATTTTTCGAACTAATGGACCACTTGACCAAATGTTAATGAATCTACATATTATAGAAGGACCACTACATATGTTATATACATATCCAAGTGTATTGATTGGAATGGTTTATATTCTACTTCCTTTTATGATTTTAGCTGTATATTCTAGTACAGAAAAAATGGATTGGGGACTTGTGGAAGCTGCTAGAGACTTAGGTGCAACCCCTTTTCAAGCATTTTGTACCATTACACTAAAATTAACAATGCCTGGTTTTTTATCCGGTATTATTTTAACATTCATTCCCTCCATGGGATTATTCTTTGTCGCAGATTTGCTAGGGGGAAATAAAATCGTTTTAGTTGGAAGTATCATTCAAGAACAATTATTAAAAGTTCATAATTGGCCTTTTGCTGCAGCATTAAGTGTGATTCTAATGCTACTTACAACCCTTATGATTACTCTATATAAGCGAATTACCCATAGCAATGAATTGGAGAAAATCATATGAAAAAATTAGGAAATCCTTCGCACTGGTTTTTAACCATTATTACTATGATTTTATATATTCCTATCATCATAGTTGTTATTTATTCAT
>JARHZK010000096.1 GCA_029258245.1 Longicatena sp.
ATAAACGTAATCAATATTCCGTACCACCAGAATATATCGGTAAAAGAGTGAATTTACAAAGTTATGATAATCAGATACATTTGTATTTTAACACAAAACTGATAGCAATTCATGATAAGTGTTAAAATGAAAATTTAACCAATTATTTTCCTTGCACTAAAAAAATTAAATTAATGAAATTATTAATACACTAATTGTACTTAACAGTGTTCCTAATAAATAATATTCGGCAAATGATTGATTTTTGGATATTTTGTCATATCTAGCAATTGATTTTGCAGTTAATACTAAACCAATTGATGAATATTGGCAGATATTAATAAAAAATAGCATAATGATTCTTTCTAATGTTCCAATAATTCTACCAGCCTTAATATCATTTTTATCTTCTTCATTGCTCTTTTTATAAGGTTCCATAAAAAAAGCAATAAAAATATTAATAGGCTTATGTATTAATAGGATTTTAAGAAAACATGAACAAATTTTAGTTAAAGAAATATCAAGAATAGAGACCAATTGAGTTATGGATTCATTGAAAATGAGAAATATTCCTTTATTCATGCAATAAAATGTTATGAAAAATATAATAAGTAAATGCAGAGATTGATCTATAACAAATATATTAACAGAACTAGCTTTTGATAAAAAATAAAATTTCAAAATATCTATTATGGTATGACTAAAAATCAATAAAGCTATTATATAGAAATCAATACTTTTGAAAATGAATTTAATAAACAAAAAATTTACAATTCCATATATAATAGAATGATAAATTACCCATTTTAATTCTTTTTCTTTTTTTTAGTAATTTCATTAGTTTGAAAATAGAAATCATCAAGATAGTAAATATATTGCTAAAATTCAACATAATGATCAACCTCATCCATAATTTCTTTTAAATTGATAAAAGCTTCTTTATATGCATTAAAATTTCCTTTGGTAATAATTTGATGAATATTAGAAGCTGATACATCAAAATATTTAGATGTATCTAATTGAGTAGCATTATTGATTAGCATATATAGTATTGTCTCCCTTTGTTTTTTAGTCCATTTTCTTTCGAAGGCATACATCAACTTAAAAATAGTATTTAGAGTTAATTCTTGTAATTTATTATCACTTTCTTCATCGATTCCAATTAATATATCTGTAAATGCAACTTCTCTTTGTTTCTCTAGCTTTTTTAAAGTTTCAATGCTATTTCTTGCTTTATGATAACCTGGTCCATCTGCACCTAAAGAAAATTCATGATTGATTTATGTTGTAATCGCACCGATACCTATGCCAAATCTAATTTCATAAGGGTAAATTTCTTTTTTTATGTACAAAATAATATCCATTAAGTATTTACCTGATAATAGTAATCCTTGAAATTCATCTCCTAATGTAATTATAAAATTAGAAGCTATGCAATCTGCATATTTAATATTAATTTGGTCTAATATTTTTTTAATTTTTGTTGAAAAGAAATCCTATTTTGGATTTTTTTGAGTTTTTTATATCTCCAATAATTGCAATGTAAGGTTCACACCAAAAATAAAAATATGACATTATTTTATCCCTCCTATTAGATTATATTATATTAAACATTTAAAATTAAACCAATATAATTAAGCTATATTACTTAATTGTAACTTAATTAATTCGTTTAGATTAACTATATAATAATTAAGTTATTTGGATTAATTAAATTCGAGTGAACTAGATTTATATTATTCTAGGTTGAATTGCCAGTGTAACAAAATCATTAAAAACCGCTGATTTTATCACTTTTGTAGTTTTTAAAACGATAGTAATAATTGTTGTGAGAAGACTAGGGAAGTATTTAGAATTTTTGAGAAGTTTAGATACTTTTTTATGTGTGCCGAGCATGGCACGAACTCGGTTGGAGATAAACCAACCACACATTTCAATTACTCCGTCTTCAGCTAGTTTGGAATCATGAATCCATTTCTGTAATGTACTCTTACCAACCCCTAAATTCTTAGCAGCTTCTTTAACAGATAATTCTTTATGTTCTTTCGCATAACGAACAGCATCATTTCTGAAATCATTATCAAATACTTTTCTTTTTTTTATTCGTCATTATTAATCCCTTTCTATTCCAAGTGTCATTTCATATTCAACATTGTACCCAAAACATGCATATATCTCTATTAGAACTGTACAGTTTTTATTCTAACATCATTGTAATTTCGATATAAATGTAGAGCCGTACGTACGGCTCAATGGGAGGGGCAATAAAACTTTAAATTTATTCCTCTACCCTATTGCTTTAGATTGTTAAAAAGTATAATTTAAGTCATATAAAGAAAGTTAATGAATGATTACTTACGTCTTTCTTAAGTGTATTTACAATCTTTTTGTTATGTTTTATATTTTCAACAGAAAAAGATTTTTTGGGAGGACATAAAGATGAAAAAGCTTTTCTTAATTGCATTATCAGCTGGATTAGTTTTTGGTTTAGGTGCATGTAGTAGCAAAAGTACAATTAGTAAAGAACTTATTATACATAAGGAAGCTTCGAAAATTTATAGTAATAAGGAAATCAATGAAGGAATTGAGGTAGTTAAAGAATTCTTTGAAGATAATATTGAATCTTCTACGTTGACATCCATCGGTTACGCAGGTGATCAGATTACATTACAGTGGGATAAAAATACAAAACCAGGAGAAATCATGATTATTAATGCATCTTTTGATACAGGAACATTTGGGGTATCTCCAACATTAAATAAAAATACAACTTATGATTGGTCATGGATTTTAGTAAAAGATGAAAATGGTCATTGGAAATATAAAAATCATGGATATTTATAAGTAAAATAAAAAATATCATTATACCAAGAACGGAATGATTCTTGGTTTTTTAGTGTTTTCAATGAAATGTTAAAATTATTTGTATTTATTCCTATTTTTTTATTTATGGGTGAAATGTTAGTTTTTATTTATAAAAATGTGAATTTTTTATTTACAAAGAAAAATTGTTATGATATAAATAATTCATCTCAATTGGAAAAAAGTCTTTCCAAAGCAAGATACGACCGCCGATTTTATCGGCCAAGGCCATACGGACAGCCGGGTCGAATGCCGAAAACTGTATAAAAGCAGTTGGCAACTTCTGTTGCCTTATTGATTGAGTTAGAAGCTCAGTTTTATGAGTTGGTTACTTTAAACTAATGCCATGTGGCATATACTTGTGAAATGGTCAATAAGAGTAGTAAAAGTATTCTTTGCTATATAGACTCTGATCCATTGTGATTCTATTATATCTTTTTTTCTAAGTGAATTCTGTTTTTTTATGGAAAAACAAGAAGTCTAAAAGTATAGTATATTATAATCAATAGTACACAAGTGATATGTTCATTAAGCATATCACTTTTTTTGTTTGTAACCTACATCTGTTCTAAAAGTTTATATGAAGAGGAGTGAGTACATTGAAAAAAATTATAGAATTAAAACACATTACGAAATCATTTAACGAGGAAGTCGTACTTGATGACGTTAGTATTGATATTCATGATAATGAATTTATTACGTTGTTAGGGCCTTCAGGTTGTGGAAAAACAACGACATTGCGTATTATTGGAGGATTCGAACATCCAGATTGTGGAGATGTTATTTTTATGGGGGATCGAATTAATGATGAACCTCCTCATAAAAGAAATGTAAATACGGTATTTCAAAAATATGCATTATTTCCTCATTTAAATGTGTTTGAAAATGTTGCTTTTCCATTACGAGAAAAGAAGGTTCCTAAAAATGAAATTAAACAAAAAGTAGAGGAAATGCTATCTTTAGTAATGTTGAATAATTTTGCGAAACGTCGTGTAACTAGTTTATCAGGTGGACAACAACAACGTGTTGCAATCGCAAGAGCATTGATTAATAAACCAAAGGTTTTGTTGTTGGATGAACCGTTAGGAGCATTAGACTTAAAACTTCGAAAAGATATGCAAGTAGAGTTGAAAAAAATACAAAAAAGTACAGGGATTACATTTGTATTTGTTACTCATGATCAAGAAGAAGCTCTAAGTATGTCAGACACAATTGTTGTAATGAGTGAGGGGAAAATTCAACAAATTGGTACACCTACAGATATTTACAATGAACCAGTAAATGCATTTGTTGCGGATTTTATTGGGGAAAGTAATATTTTAGATGGGGTTATGTTAGAAGATTATGCAGTAAAATTTGCTGGTCATATTTTTGAATGTTTGGATAAAGGTTTTAATAAAAATGAACTAGTTGATGTAGTCATTCGACCTGAAGATGTTAGTATAATTCCTGTTCATGAGGCAAAATTATGTGGAAAAGTGACATCGGTGACATTTTTAGGAGTTCACTATGAAATTATTGTTGATATATGTGGATTTAAATGGATGATTCAAACTACAGCATTTGTCGCTGAGGGAGAAGAAATTGGAATCGATTTACATCCAGATGATATTCATATTATGAAAAAATCTAAATATTCAGGAATGTTTGGAGATTATTCTACTTATTCTGAAGAGGCTTATGAATTAGCGAATCCAGGAGGTGAAGTAGAAGGATGATGAGGCTTTTTAAAGGAAGAAATCATGCGAGTAATACCGTATTAGCTCCATACTCTATTTGGGCTTTTTTATTTATCATAGTTCCAATGGTATGTATTGCTTACTTTGCTTTTACAGATAATAATTTTCAATTTACAACAGAAAATATATCTCGCTTCTTTACAACAGTAAGTAATATTCGAAATGAGGATGGATCCATTACAGAAATCCATACATATCTAGTAATCTTATGTAGATCTTTAAAGTTAGCGATAATATCAACAGTTGTATGTTTGTTCATAGGATATCCTCTTGCATATCGAATTGCACGTGCAAATACAAAATTTCAAAAAACGATGATGACACTTATTATGATTCCTATGTGGATGAACTTTCTGATTCGAACATATGCATGGATGACCATTTTACAAGATGCAGGAATTTTAAATAATATTTTTACAAAATTTGGGATGTCATCTGTTCGAATCATTGGTACAGAAGGAGCAGTTATTCTTGGTATGGTATATGATTATTTACCTTATATGGTTCTACCGATTTATTCTATTATGGTTAAAATGGATTATAGTTTAATTGAAGCTGCTCATGATTTGGGATGTAGTAGTTTATCTGTATTAAAACGCATTATATTTCCATTAAGTTTACCAGGCGTTCTTTCTGGTATTACGATGGTATTAATTCCATCAATTAGTACATTCTATATTTCACAAAAATTGGGGAATGGAAAAATTTTCTTGATTGGTGATGCGATTGAAGGTCAATATGTTGCGAATAATCTTCATTTTGCTGCAGCAATGGCATTCGTTTTAATGGTTATTTTATTAGTTGTCATGGCACTTGTAAAATATTTTACAAATCGATATGTGTATGGAGGAGCAGAATGAAAAAAATAATATCAAATTTATTAACTGGGATTGTTTATGTATTTTTATTCGCTCCTATTGTAGTATTGCTAGTATTTTCATTTAATGAATCAAAAAGTTTATCTGTATTTTCTGAACCATCACTTTATTGGTATAAGGAGCTTTTAAAAGATCGAAATACACTTGAAGCATTAAGAAATACATTGGTTTTAGCATCTAGTGCAACCATTATTTCTACCATTATTGGTACAGCTGCAGCATGGGGAATTGTTCGAGTTAAATCAAAAGTTTATAAAGCAACGTTCAATACTGTAACAGATATACCTTTAACAAATCCGGATATCATTACTGGGATATCTTTAATGTTAATGTTTGTATTTGTCGGAAGTTTCTTTGGTGCAAGAAATAGTCTTAATTTTTGGACAATGCTGATTGCACACGTAACTTTTTGTCTTCCTTACGTTATTTTGCAAGTATTACCGAAATTACGACAAATGGATAAAGCATTACCAGAAGCTGCAATGGATTTAGGTTGTACACCTTTGAGAGCATTTTTGAAAGTAGAATTTCCAGAAATGCTACCAGGAATGATCACTGGAGCAATCATGGCATTTACCTTATCTCTTGATGATTTTGTCATTAGTTATTTTACATCAGGAACAGGTTTTCAAACGTTACCTATTCGAATTTATAGTATGACGAAAAAAACGGTTACACCAAAAATGTATGCTCTTGCGACAATAATCTTCTTTATTACATTAGCATTACTTTTAATTAGTAATATGATTGATGCAAAAAGTGATGAAGAAGAACATAAAAAAAAGAAAAAAATATTTGGAGGAAAAACGCATGAAAAAAATTAAATTATTATGTTTATCGGTTACAATGGTTTGTGCTTTTCTACTTACAGGATGTGGAGGAAAATCAAATAAAAAAGTTTTGAATGTATACAACTGGGGTGAATATGTTTCTGATGGAAGTGATGACAGCTTAGATACGATTAAAGCATTTGAAGAATGGTATGCGGAAACTTATAATGAAGAAGTTACTGTCAATTATTCTACATACCCTTCAAATGAAGATATGTATAATAAAATTGCAAGTAATGCAGTTAGTTATGATGTCATTATTCCGTCTGATTATATGATTGAAAGAATGATTAAAGAGGATATGTTAGAACCATTAAATTTCGATAATATTCCAAATTATAAATATATTGATCAATCATTCCGTGGGTTATATTATGATAAAAAAGATGCATATTCAATCCCTTATACATATGGAATTGTTGGGATTCTTTATGATGCAAATGTTGTAGATAAAAAAGATGTAGGAGATTGGGATTTAATGTGGAATGATAAATATGCAGGAAGCATTTTACAATATAATAATTCTCGTGATGCATTTGGTACAGCAATGTATAAATTAGGTATTGATGTTAATACCAAAGATAAAGCAGAGTGGAATCGTGCAGCAGAAGAACTAATTTCACAACGCCCTATGGTAAAGAGCTATGTTATGGATGAAATCTTTAATATGATGGAATCTGGGGAAGCTTCTATTGGTTCTTATTATGCTGGAGACTATTTCATTATGAAAGATGCACAAGCAAAAAATGTAGATTTACAATTCTATTATCCAGAAAAAACAAACTTTTTTGTAGATGCAATGTGTATTCCAAAATGTACTCAAAATAAAGAGTTAGCAGAAATTTTTATTAACTACATGTTATCCAAGGAAGCTGCCATTGCAAATGCTGAATTTATTTCTTATGCTTCTCCAAATAAACTAGTATATGAAGATAAAGGTTATATGGAAGATATGGGAGAAGATGTATATAAAATACTATATCCTAATATTGGAGACTTTTCTAAAAAGTATAATGAATTTGCATACCGTAATATGGATCAAGAATTATTAGATTACTTAAATTCACTTTGGGAAACTGTTAAAATAAATTAATATCTAAGAAAGAGATTATGATGATTGAATGATAAATACATTCAGTAAATCAAATCTCTTTTTTATTGAAACTAAATATTTTAATTTTATTAAAAATATTTGCATGTAGAAGTGGGAAAAGTGTTATGACTTCAGAATTTACTGTTGTGGCAACATCTTTACTAGTTAGTTATAAAAAATATTTATTGCTAGTTTAGTTGAAACATATTTAGGTGGAATTATCTTAGATTATTTTATTGATGGTTCTCGTATTCGAAAGAAAGTTACTATAATGTCGCTACATTATTCTGATATACAAAAATTAATTTTATATAATTTTTACATAATTTTTTTGAAATTTTTACAATGATGATAAATTTGTGTTAAAATATGTAATGTTGTAAAAAGTGAATAGTGTATTCGTGGAGGAAATATGAATATAGACTTAGTAATTTTGATTTTGACTTTATTAAGTGGAGTTGCTCTATTTTTATATGGAATGTCTGTTATGGGTGATGGTTTAAAAGCAGTTGCTGGAAATCGCTTGGAGCACATTTTATACAGATTAACCAGTACACCGATTAAGGGACTCTTGTTAGGTGCTGGAGTAACTGCGGTAATACAGTCATCATCAGCTACAACTGTTATGGTTGTAGGGTTTGTAAATTCAGGTATGATGAAGGTTGCACAGGCAATTGGCATTATTATGGGAGCTAACATTGGTACAAGTATCACTGGTTGGGTTTTGTGTCTTTCTTATATAGATGGACAATCAGGAATTGCAATGTTACTTTCAACCGCAACGATTTCAGCGATTGTCGCAATTTTAGGTATTATTTTTAAAACATTTGTAAAAAACGAAACATTAAAAAATGTGGGTAATATTATGCTTGGTTTTGCAGTCTTAATGATTGGTATGCAGACCATGTCTGGAGCTGTTGCACCATTAAAAGAATCTCCAGCATTTATTGGAATGTTAACATCATTCACAAATCCAGTATTAGGAATTTTATTTGGAATTTTATTAACTGCAATTTTACAGAGCGCATCTGCTTCGGTGGGGGTTTTACAGGCATTATCTGTAACTGGCGCATTAACATTTCAATCTGTTTTTCCAATGATTATGGGAATTGGTATTGGTGCTGCTTCTCCAGTATTATTATCTGCTATAGGCACAAATACATATGGAAAAAGAACGGCACTATGTTACTTGACCAATGATATATGTTCAACTATTTTAGGTTCTATTGTGTTTTTTAGTTGCCATTTATTTTTACCGAGTTCCAGTTTTAATATAACTATGTCACCTATCTATATTGCGATGGTAAATACAATTTACCGTGGAACTGCGATGATGATCTTATTACCTTTTACGCATTATATTGAAAAAATTGTTACATTCCTAGTACCAGGTTCAAAAGAAGAAGAGGAAGAGGAAGAAGATTTTGATATTTTAGAGGAAAGATTTTTGGCATATCCACCAATCGCAATCAATCAATGTCATAAGACAATTGTTTCAATGGCAAAAGGATGTCAAAAGAATTTATATCGAGCATTTAGTTTGTATGGAGATTATTCTGATAAAGTATTTAACAAGATAGAAAATAGAGAAGCAAATCTTGATAAGACAGAAGATAAATTAGGACAATATTTAATGCAATTAACTGGAATTCAGATGAATCTTGCGTCAAGTAGAGATGTTTCTCAATACTTACATAGTATTGGTGATTTTGAACGTATGGGAGATCATGCCTATAATATTGCAAAACTCTTTAAAGAATTGTCTGAAAAGAAATTAAAATTTTCTTCGCAGGCAGAGCATGAATTACAGGTTTTAGAATCAAGTACAAAAGAAATCGTTGAAATTATAATTGAAGCATTTGAAGGAAAAGATTTAACAATTGCAAAGCATGTAGAACCATTAAAAGATTTAATTCGAATTTTATGTGATGAATTAAAAATGAGACATGTGGAAAGATTGAGTAGTGGAAATTGTAATTTGGATTTAGGTTTATATTTTAGTGAATTATTAAATAATTGTGAACGAATTTCTGATCATTGTTCAAATATTGCAGTTTGTTTAATTGAAATGGTAGGAAATGAATTTGATACACATGCTTATTTAAGTCAATATCGTAAGGAAAAAACAGGAGATTATGCAAGATATTTTCAAGAGTATGATATGAAATATAAATTATAATGATGAAACTCTTTTATTATTGAAAGAGTTTTTTTATTTATATCATATAATAAAATGAAAGATTAGATTATATAAATGAATCATGATAATATAAAAGAAGAAAGTATATATTGTACAGGATAAGAAAAGAGGAAATAATATGTATGAACGATTGATGAAATGTTATAAAAGTTTTCAAAAGAAAATAAACTTTAAACCTCAAATTGCAGTAGTACTAGGTTCTGGATTAGGAGAATATGCCGAAAAAATACAAATAGAGAAAGTATTAGATTATAAAGAAATTGAACAGTTTCCAATTTCGACAGTAGATGGACACAAAGGACGATTTATCTTTGGATATGTTGATGGAATACCGGTAGTAATTATGCAGGGAAGGATTCATTACTATGAAGGATATATGATGGAAGAAGTAGTGTTACCGATTCGATTAATGAAATTAATGGGTGCAGAAATTTTGTTTTTAACGAATGCAGCAGGAGGTATAAATTATAATTTTCATGTAGGTGATTTTATGATGATAACAGATCAAATTGCTAATTTTGTACCTTCTCCTTTGATCGGAAAAAACATAGATGAATTAGGTATAAGATTTCCAGATATGAGCAATATATATCAAAAAGATTTGTGTGATATTATTCGAAAAAGTGCAGCTGAATTAAAAATAAATTTGCAGGAAGGTGTTTATTTACAAACAAGCGGTCCTAATTTCGAAACACCTGCTGAAGTAAAAATGTGCCGTAACTTAGGAGCGGATGCAGTAGGAATGAGTACAGCATGTGAAGCTATTGCAGCAAATCATATGGGAATGAAAGTATGTGG
>JARHZK010000110.1 GCA_029258245.1 Longicatena sp.
CTTTTCTATGAATGTCTCGAATAGGCTTTTTACCATGCTTTTTTCTATCTTCATTAATTTCTTTTAAAAGAGCATCTTCGTATATTTTTTTACAATTTGAACTTCTTTATCTTTGTATTTATTTTATTGGCATTTGCCTTTTGGTGGGTAGAATCTCCAAATACAGTTTTCATATCTACATAACCAAAATCTATTGCTTGTTCTAGAATATGATCAAAATTTTTTTCAAACACATCACTTGATTCATATCTTCGTATATAATTTTGACTCCATGTTGAATAGTTGGGAACAGGATCATCAATAACTAATCCAAGAAACCATCGATAAGCGATATTGACTTGAATTTCTCTACAAGTTTTACGCATAGAGTTGATTCCAAAGATAAAATTAATAAATAACATTTTAAATAAAAACCACAGGATCTATACTTGGTCTTCCAGTAGAACTATATAAATCTTCTACTAAAGGATAAATGAATTGCCAATCAATACATTCCTCTAATTTACGAACCTCGTGATTCTGTGGAACCAATTCCTCTAAAGTATTTAAAATAATGTGATCGTTTTTTGTACATTTTTTAGTCATAGCCATAAACAAATACCTCGAACTTATATAATAAATTATATCATGATATAAAAAAAGACTGCTGACTTATTTGTCAACAGTCTGAAGTATGGCAATATTGCCATACTTTACCATACTTAATAATTTGTTTGATTATCCCTTTTATGCAGTTCTAATTAAACCACCAAAAACATTTTTTATTCCAATACTTCCAAATTCAGAACAATTATCATCAGATAAATTATTTACATATACGAGAGCATATCCTTGTTTAATATCATCAATATCAAGTTCCCATTCATCTTGATTATTTGATACATACATATAATTTAATAGCTTTCCAAATGACGTATTTGTATAAATCACATGATAAACAGTAACATTATGTTTTTCTTCAAATTCTGAAATAGCATATTCATGTATTTTTAATAACTTCATTCTTTTAATTGTTTCTTTTTTTGTTCTTGCTTAGTTTTTAAATCCATATTCTTCTCCTTAGTGGGGTTGTCATATTAAGTAAGGTTTGTTACCTTACACTTTCTACGTATCATTCTGGAATGATAGGTCAAGGGTCTGCTTGCAGATAAAACTTTCCCTTGACCTTGCTAATGACAGAATGATTGTTCTATAGCTACATATCGTAGCATGTATTCAATAAGATCTATATTATTCTTCCCATTTAATGACAATGATAACTAACCAAAAGAAAACCCCAGAGCTACACCTCTGAGGTTTTTTATTAATCTAACTGAACATCTATATCATTTTTAGTTATACTGATTTAAATATTTTAGTAAAGATTCTATAGATAGGCTATTTCCAAGTTTTTGCAACGTAATCTGGACATTTATAATTTCTTGAAGTATATGTTCCTGACACTGTTGACCAATATGAAACACCAGTACCTGAATATTTACGTTCTAATTTGCAAGCATATGCATTATACGCAGGTCTAACTTTTATGGAGCCTTTTTCACCTTTCTTCAATGTCACTTGGTAATTTGAACCTACTTGAATAGTTTTAGATAAAGTAACATCGAATCCCATAGTTGATGTTAATCCTTGTTTTGATGCAAGTGACAATGAAGAACTACCTGTTATTGAATTAGACCAGCTCATATTAACTACTGCTCCAAGAATTTCGCCATCTTTACTTGCTCCAGATGTATTAGATGCTACTGTCATCCATGGCCCATAAACATCATTTATTCGTTTTTTTGATTTCACTCTATAAACAGATGTAGCAACAACATCATCACCTATTTCATAAGTAGAAACTTCGTCGTCTTCAGATGCATACACACTCTGTAATGGTGAAGCGATAAGAACTAGTGCGAACGCTAAAGCGATTGTAAGAATAATTTTTTTCATTTATATTCCTCCTAGCACATATAGACGCTCAATTAGATTTAATGTATAATTAAAATATACTCAATTAACATATTTTTCAATATTTGGAGGCGTAATTATGAAAAAAATTTCGATTTTATTGCTAATAATAACAATGTTAACTATTTGTGTTGGATGCTCAACCAAAAAAGAAGTATCT
>JARHZK010000119.1 GCA_029258245.1 Longicatena sp.
GATACAGAACTTGCGATTATTGATGGTTCACCAGGAATTGGATGTCCTGTGATTGCTTCTATGACTGGAGTAGATTTAGTGCTTGTAGTTGCAGAACCAACGATTTCTGGATTAAGTGATTTAAAACGTTTAGTAAAAACAGCAAATACTTTACAAGTAAAACTTGTAGTATGTGTGAATAAATGGAATAGTAGTATGCAAAATGCACAAGCGATTGAAGAGTTCTGTAAAGAAGAAGATATATCATTTGTAGGAAAAATACCATATGATAAAATAGCATCTATCGCAATGAATAGTGGAAAAAGCATTGCAGAAATGGATGGTCCTGCAAAAAAGGCATTATATGAAGTTTATCAAAATGTAATGGGGATTTTATTATGAAAATATGTACATTAGTTGAAAATACAACGATGAATCAAAATTTAGGATATGAACATGGATTCAGTTTATATATCGAAACAAAACATCATAAAATACTATTTGATACAGGACAATCAGATTTGTTTATAAATAATGCCCAAGCTATGGGAGTACATTTAGAAGATGTAGATATGTGTGTTTTATCGCATGGACATTATGATCATGGAGGAGGATTAGAAACATTTCTAAAAATAAATAATCATGCGAAAATCTATATGAATAAAGAAGTGTTTATTCCACATTATAATGGAAGTGAAAAATATATTGGATTAGATCAAGATTTAAAGAATGAAAAACGTTTTATATATGTAGATGATGAATATAATATTGATGAAGAATTAACATTAGTTACATGTAATAAAAAAGAATGTAAATACCCAGTAGAGTGTTATGGATTAAATAGAATGGTAGATGCTACATTGTTACCAGATAACTTTTTTCATGAACAATATTTGATTGTAAAAGAAGATAGAACAGTAGTCTTTAGTGGATGTACACATAAAGGTATTTTAAATATTATGAATTGGTTAACTCCAGAGGTGTTAGTTGGAGGGTTCCATTTTAAAAAGTTAGATCTTCAAAAACAAGAAAATTGTAAAGTATTAGAGGATGCTTGTGAAGAACTTATGAAGTATCCAACAAAATACTATACAGGACACTGTACAGGAGTAGAACAGTATCAATTCTTAAAAGAAAGAATGAAAGATCAGTTAGATTATATTTCTACAGGAAGCATTGTAGAATTATAAATAGATAAGAAAAAAAGGAGAAGATGATTATGAGAATTGCTTTACCAGCTATGGGAACAGATGTTGCAATGCATTTTGGACATTGCGAAAATTTTATTTTCTTTGATGTAGAAAATGGAACAATTGTAAAAGAAGAAAGTGTACCAAATCCAGGACATCGTCCAGGATTCTTGCCAAACTTTTTAGCGGACAATGGAGCTGAAGTTGTAATTGCTGGAGGTATGGGCGGAGGAGCCGTTGATATCTTTAACGAAAGAAATGTGGAAGTTGTATTAGGTGCAAGAGGTGATGCTCGTGCAGCAGTACAAGCTTGGCTTCGTGGAGATTTAAAATCAACAGGATCTATTTGCCATGAACATGATCACGCTCATGAATGTGGAGAACATCAATAAAAAACGGATGATAAAAACATCCGTTTTTTATTGTAAAATTAATATCACTTCATTTAGGCGTGGTTATGATACTGTTTTAATGACATTTTTTACAAGGTTCTAATCCTCTTGATTGAGCTTCTGATAAAGTGATTTTATTAGCTTTATTTGGATTCATATTACCACAATCAGGGATACTATGATATTTTGACCCCGTAGCAGATACCCAAACTTCTCCTTCAATGGGCGTTGAATCATGGTGATTATTAGATTGTGTATATTGATTAGAATTATTTGAATTCTCTTGATTATATTGTTGCTTATTTAAATCAATATTTTGAGTTTCAACAGTTTCGTTGTTTAAGTTTTCAATTTGTTCTAGGTTTTCTTTTTTGCTTTCTTCATTAAGCTTTTGTTGCTTTTTCTTTTTTTCTTCTTTCTTTTTAATTGTATTTTTATCTTCAATTTTTATTGTAACTTGATTACTTTTTATGTCGTCTAATTCGACAAATATTTTATAGGTACCAGGCTTTGTAGATTCAAATATAATATTGCTGTATTTATCATAATATAATTTTCCGCCGTTTGATTTTAAAGCTGATTCGGGTATTTCGTAATCATCAGGAGTCGTTTTAATTGTAACTGGAATTTTTTCATTTATATCATATGTAAGTTCTGTGTTACAGGATAATTGAATTTCTTCAAGACTTAAGCTTGAAGAAAAACAGGATACAAGAATAAGACTCAGTAGTATTACGATGAAACTGTACTTAAATATTTTTTTTCTTTTCATTTAAAATTCCCCCACTATATTAGTATAATTATTCTATATTTAATTCTCAATGTATAATCTTCCTCCTTTCTTTTTATTTAAAATTATTGGAGAATTAAATATTATATATATTTTAAGACTTAATTTAAATATATACAAGGTAGAAAATAATTTGACAAATATAGCTAATCTTTATATAATCATACACGTAAAATATTTGCGTTGAAGAGAGAGTAGAAATTTGCTAAGCTCAAAGAGAGTCCTTGGTGCTGGGAAGAGGATAGTGGAACATATTTTGAAATAAAGACTTGGAGCATTTTCGTAAGAACGTGTAATCTGCGTTAAAGATAGACTTTTATAGTCGCTAAGGTCAGTTCGGGAAACCAACTGATGAATTAGGGTGGTACCACGATGAGACTCTCGTCCCTATGAGGATGGAGTCTTTTTTTTATGAATAAATAAAGGAGAAGAATTATGGAAAAGTTAACAGAACAAGAAAAAATTCGTCGCCAAAAAATGGAAGAACTTAAAGAAATGGGAGTTGATCCATTTGGACATGCATATGAAAGAACACATAAAAGTGGACAAATTCGTGAAGAATTTGATAGCTTTACCAAAGAAGAATTAGAAGAAAAAAATGCTACAGTAAAAATTGCTGGACGTATTATGACAAAGAGAAGACAGGGAAAAGCTGGCTTCATGCATATTCAAGATATTGATGGAAAAATCCAAATTTACGTACGTAAAGATGTTCTTGGAGAAGAAGCTTATGAGATCTTTAAAAAATCTGATATTGGAGATATCGTAGGTATCGAAGGTACTGTAATGAAAACAAATCATGGAGAATTAAGTGTAAAAGCACACGTATACACACATTTAACAAAAGCATTACGCCCATTACCTGAAAAATTCCATGGTTTACAAGATAAAGAAGAACGTTTCAGAAGACGCTATGTAGACTTAATCATGAATGAAGATAGCAAACGTATAGCGTTAATGCGTCCAAGAATCATTCGTGCAATTCAACGTTATTTAGATAATAAAGGTTTAGTAGAAGTAGAAACACCAGTATTACAACCAATTTTAGGGGGAGCAGCTGCAAGACCATTTATTACACATCACAATACATTAGATATGCCATTCTATTTACGTATCGCAACAGAATTACCTTTAAAACGTTTAATCGTTGGTGGTCTTGAAGGTGTATATGAAATTGGACGTTTATTCCGTAACGAAGGAATGGATGCTACGCATAACCCTGAATTTACAACAGTAGAAGCATACGTTGCATATTCTGATTTAAATGGAATGATGGATTTAATTGAAGGATTATTTGACTCTGTAGCAAATGATGTATTAGGAACTACAGAAATTACATACAACGAAAAACAAATTTCATTAAAAGCACCATTCAAACGTTTACACATGGTAGACGCAATTAAAGACGCATGTGGAGTTGATTTCTGGAAAGAAATGACATTTGAAGAGGCATGTGAAATCGCAAAAGAACATGATATTGAAGTAGAAAAGAAACATAATAGTGTTGGACATATTATCAATTTATTCTTTGAAAAATACGTAGAAGAAACATTAATTCAACCAACATATATTTATGGACATCCAACATCTATTTCTCCATTAGCTAAGAAAAATGCAGATGATCCAAGATTTGCAGATCGTTATGAATTATTCATTGATGGACATGAATATGCAAATGCATTCTCTGAATTAAATGATCCAATTGATCAAAGAGAACGTTTCGAAAACCAATTAAAACTTCGTGACTTAGGTGATGACGAAGCTAATGAAATGGATACAGACTACGTAGAAGCATTGGAATATGGATTACCTCCAACTGGTGGTGTAGGACTTGGAATTGACCGTTTTGTAATGTTACTTACAGGACAAACAACAATCCGTGAAGTATTACTATTCCCACACATGAAAAACAAATAATACTTTTTAAAAGTTATATAACTCATTAAACCCTTTGTTTATGTGCTTTTTCACATTTCAAAGGTTTTTTTATTTCAGTACAAAAAATAGATTTTTTTAATAAAAAAATGTCAAAAAACTGTCAAAAATTAGATGTAGACATAACTAGGTTATTTTTCTATATGAATCAAGCAAAAATGATAAATCTATTTTTAGAAATGTAGTGTAAAAATCTTATGATATAATAGTTCGGTTAACCATAAATTTGTCCAAATTTAGTGAAATATCAATGATTATTTGTATAAACGAAATTTAGATGATAAAAATCAAGATTATGATTAAAATAATAAAGATTAATTATCACATAAAAAGAAATGTTGTACAGTTTTATTATGTCATTTTTCGTGTAGTATAGGACTTATTTTATAATTAGTGAAAATTGCTGAATGAAATTAGCGAAAATCACTGAATGAAATTAGTGAAAATCACTGAATAGAATTAGCGAAAAACACTGAATGAAAATGATGAAAATTACTGAATAGCATTGACGAACGAAGAAAAAAGAGGTATGTTTCTATTAGGAGGTGCGGTTATGATTACACCTAGTGGTTATAAAACAAGATTAATTGAGAAAAAATTAGATGAATATATGCAAGTATTTGGTGCAGTATGCATAGAAGGACCGAAGTATTGTGGGAAGACATGGACAGCTAGAAGTAGAGCTAATAGTGCAGCATTTATTGGCGATTCTTCCAATAACTTTCAGACTAGAACGATTGCACAGATTAGTCCTGATCTTATTTTGGATGGAGAACGTCCTAGATTATTAGATGAATGGCAAGAAGTTCCTCCTTTATGGGACGCAGTGCGTTTTGAAGTGGATAAGAGTAATAAAAAAGGAAACTTTATTTTGACTGGATCAGCAACACCAAATCATAAAGGCATTATGCATAGTGGAACAGGACGAATAGCAAAACTCACAATGAGGACGATGTCTTTATATGAGACACAGGATTCTTCTGGTAAAATCTCATTAAAGAGCTTATTTGAAGATGATGTAAAGCCAACATTAACTGGTGATGTGGAATTAAAGAAATTAATTTATTATTGTATTA
>JARHZK010000152.1 GCA_029258245.1 Longicatena sp.
TTTGTTCCACCAACACGTTTTATAACAATTGGCATTTCACAATCTTCATTTACACGATAATTAGGATATTCAATTTGTAATGCACCTTTACCTTCATTATCTAGGTATGCAATACCATCAATTCCAATTGCATTTTTATCACCTGTACCAGTATTAACAATCTTCAAAGTATGTTCTTCATTACTTAAATCATCAGATTCAAAAATAACTTGTTTTAATTTACGATTTGCTGCATTTGTATTAATTGACTTTATTTTTTTTCCATCTATATAGATATCAGCAGTGCCATGTTTAGGATCTACTGTACCCATCAACCATACTTTAGTTCCTTTAAATTTAACTGATGCTTCTTTATTTAATTCATTCGTCCACATACCAGTTCTTTCTAAGAATTCGTCTCCAGTTTCTTGATTCCATCCTGTCTGCTCAAATTTTCTATCATCTACTGTTTTCAATCCTTCTGGAATACCATTTTTCAAAGCCATTTCAGTTGTAACTTTATAAATCCCTACTTCACTCAACATAGGAACTTTTACATCTGCTTTATCATCTGCTGAGACTGTAATACGAACTTCATTTGCTTCAACAGCCTGTTTTCGGCAAAGTCGTTTTGCACCAATCGTTTTTCCTTCTTCAAACGTTTTCCATTCTTCACCATTTTTGCGATACTCCACTTTATAATTGCCAATTCTTTGTCCAAATTCAATTGATTCTTCAATAGAAACAACATCAAATTTAGTTAATTTCGGCAATTTCAACGTAATACTTCCTGTTTTTTGATTATCATTTACTGTCCAATATGTATTATCTTTTCCATCTAATAAATTTTTAGGTGAATATTTAATATCATTACCACGAACTTCATTTGCATATACTTTAGAATCTTTTGCTAAGTTATTTTCAAAAGATTTATTGATATTTGATCCAAACTCTTTTACTCTATTTAAAATTGCAGTATCCACTTTTCCTTCATTGTTAGGAGGTATATTTAATAATAAAGGTGCATTATGGCCTACAGAGCGAAAATACATCTCTGATAAAGCTTCCATTGATTTTGGTGTTTTTTTAGAATTACCCCAAAACCATCCTGATGTAATTCGAGCATCTGCTTCCGGCACTGTCCATTGATTTCCATCAACATATCCCTGAGTATATCCATTTTTATTATTACTATCAATTGTATTTTTTTTCATATCGGTTTTTGACTTTGACCATGTTTCTTCAGAAGCAAATCCATGCTCATTTCCAATCCATCGTACAGTAGTATGTGCTTCAGCTCCAAACAACAAACAATCATCTTTTTGTCCTGCAGCTTTACCTTCATATCGTTGAATAGTATCAAACCATTTTTGAAAATCATATTCCTGATAGTTGGCTCCACTACCTTTTGCTCCATCCATCCATACTTCAGTAAAATGTCCATGATTTCCATATTTCTCATTACCTAAGATTTCAATTAATTGATCATTATAATATTTATTATAGTCTTTTACGTCTTCTTTTTTTACACGATCCCATGTATAGCCTTCAATCGGCTCATTTACTTTTTGTCCATTTTTATTCACTTCACGAACTAGTGCTTTCCCATTTTTATCTTTATATCCATAACTATCATCATGAATATCCCATGGAGATAAATATAGTCCCATATCTAAATTATGTTTTGTACATGCTTCCGATATTTCTGCTAAAATATCTCCTTTTCCACCTTTATAATTCGTAGCAGCCGTTACATCATAATTTGTTGCATCGCTTGCCCAAATACAAAATCCATCATGATGCTTTGCAGTTACAATTAATTTTGTAAAACCCGCATCTTTTAACGTTTTAACTAAAGTTTCTGCATCAAAATCTTTGGTTAATTTAAATATTTCATTTGGTGTTTTTTTGCCGTAACTTTCTCCCCACTCTATTTCATTGAAAGTATTTGGTCCAAAATGACAAAATGCCGCTAATTCATCCTTTTGGTATTTATATTGGTATGGACTAGGCAAAACCTTATCTTTGTTAGGTGCTTTAAATTGATGATCACCTAATTGCTCATGAACTACATTATTGCGATCTTGATCTGCCAAAACATTTATAGGAGCAATTCAAATTAACACAGTCTGCCCAACAACAGCACTACTCAATAAAACATTTAATAACTTTCCTTTATTCATCATAAATATCCCTCCAATTTATCGTGTCACGCTTTAATAATAGCACCCATCAGCAAAAATGTAAACGCTATTTGTATACGTTTACATTTTTGCTGTAAAAAAAGGCAATAGAACCTATGTCATACAACAACATAATCTATTGCTTTTTTATAAAATCTCATTTTAGTTATCTCTCAATGGCATCCCTTGCAATTACCACAGTTTCCATTGCAACTATGTGTAGCCTTATTTTTCTTCATAACTCGAAGTATAAGTGTAATAACCACTACAAGAATTCCACCTACAATAATATCACCCATACTATCACCTACTTTTGCTCATCAACTGATAGTTTTTGCTTTTCATTTTCATCTGGTTGATAACCTTTTCTAAATAATAAATATAATAAACCAATTAATAAAGCAAATGCTATAACTGTATTAATCCCAAATGTGACTTCACCGGTAAATAATCCACCAATTTGATATACTAACAAAGAAATTACATAGGCAAACACACACATATATCCTATTGCAAAAGCAGTCCATTTTCCATTATTCATTTCACGTTTTATTGCTCCCATTGCCGCAAAACAAGGTGCACATAATAAATTGAAAATCATAAAACTATATGCAGTTAAAGCTGTGAAATCTTGTGAAATTAATGTCCAAATTTCTTCTCCTTCTTCGCTTAATTCACCTGCAAAACTATACAATGTTCCAAATGTAGTAACTACATTTTCTTTAGCAATAAGACCAGTTATTGATGCAACTGTTGCTTTCCATGCCATATTTCCTACCCAACCAATTGGTGCAAAAATCCAAGAAATTGTTCTTCCTAAACTAGCTAGTAATGATGTATTATTATCTTCAACAGCAACTAATGCTCCATCTACTATTCCATATCCTTGCAAGAACCACAAAATAATAGCTGATAATAAAATGATTGTTCCAGCACGTTTAATAAATGACCATCCTCTTTCCCATGTACTATGTAACACATTATTCATACTTGGTACGTGATAATTCGGTAATTCCATTACGAATGGTGCAGGCTTTCCAGCAAATGTCTTAAATTTTTTCATTATAATCCCAGTTACAATAACCGCGCCGACTCCAATGAAGAATGCAGAAGTTGCAACTAGTGGTGATTGCCCAAATAAAGCACCTGCAAACAAACCAATTATTGGCATTTTTGCTCCACATGGAATAAAACCAGTTGTCATAATTGTCATTTTACGATCTGTTTCTTTCTCAATCGTACGAGATGCCATAATACCAGGAACACCACATCCAGTTGCAACAAGCATTGGAATAAAGCTTTTTCCTGATAATCCAAAGCGGCGGAAAATACGGTCCATAATAAATGCCACACGTGACATATAACCAATATCTTCTAGAATTGCTAAAAAGAAAAATAATACTAACATTTGAGGTACAAAGCCCAATACAGCTCCTACCCCTGCTACAATACCATCCTGAATTAATCCATATAGCCATCCACTCACATGTAAACTATTTAAAATAGTATCAAAAAATGATGGAACCCATTCTGCAAAAATAACATCATTTGCAAAATCAGTAGCTTTCGTACCAATAGAAATATCCCATGGTCCCATTGCAATCGCATAAATTAAAAACATAATAATTGCAAATATAGGTAAAGCCAATACTCTATTTGTAACAATACGATCAATCTTATCGGATACCGATAATTCATCTTTTTTTGCTTTTTTCTTTACACTTTTTGAAACAATGTCTCCAATATAAATATAACGTTGGTTAGTAATAATACTTTCTGTATCGTCATCTAATTTATCTTCGCAAATTTTAATCTGCTCAGCAATACAATTTTTCACTGGAGCTTCAAGCGTTAATTCTTCTAAAACTTTCTCATCGCGTTCAAACAATTTAACTGCATACCAACGCAAATAACGATCATCTACTTTACCTTTAATTTCATCTTCTATTTTTACTATTGCATTTTCAACATCCGTATCAAATACATTATTTCCTTGGATTTTCTTTCCTTCTTTAGCTAATGTAACTGCTACGTTTACAGCTTCTACCCCGCCTTCTCCTTTTAATGCACTAATTTCTACAACTTTACATCCTAACGCTTTTTCTAATTTATTTGTATCAATTTGATCTCCATTCTTACGAACTAAATCCATCATATTAATTGCTACAACAACTGGAATACCCAATTCAATTAATTGCGTAGTTAAATATAAGTTACGTTCAATGTTTGTACCATCGATAATATTTAAAATAACATCAGGTCTTTCTCTAACCAAATAATTTCTAGCAACTACTTCTTCTAATGTGTATGGAGATAAGGAATAAATACCAGGTAAATCCTGTATCATTACTTCCTTATTTTCTTTTAACTTCCCCTCTTTTTTTTCTACAGTAACCCCTGGCCAATTCCCAACATATTGATTGGAACCAGTTAACATGTTAAACAACGTTGTTTTTCCACTATTTGGATTACCCGCTAACGCAATCTTTATTTCCATTCTTTTCCCTCCTGCTTGTTAGATTAATCTAACATCATTTCTAAAAAATAATATAACTATATTATTTTAAAATTTCCACTTCAATTTCTTCAGCATCAGCCTTGCGAATACTTAATTCATATCCACGTACTTTTAATTCCATAGGATCTCCTAAAGGTGCAACTTTTCGAATATAAATTTCAACTCCCTTGGTAATTCCCATATCCATAATTCGTCTTTTTACCGGACCTTCTCCATGTAATTTTTTTACGATAACCGTATTTCCTACTGGTACTTCATTTAAAAACTTCATAGTAACCTCTCCTTATATCATAATGCGCATTGCCATTGATTCATCAATTGCAATACGACTATCTTTTACTTGTACAATTAAATTTCCTGCAATTTTATTTATAACAGTTACATCTGTATTTACCACAAATCCCAATTCAGCGAGATGTTGTCGTACTTCATCTTTTCCTGTAACTTTCTTTATTTTTGCTGTTTCTCCAGCCTTTGCAATTGTTAATGGCATCATTATTTCTCCTTTTTGTTAGTTTAAACTAATCTTTGACATTTAAAAGTTTATCACTCTTCATTTATGTTGTCAATAATAAAGTTACCTTCAGTAAACAACTGTATATACTAACATATATTTCAATACTGCATATAAATATATAAAAAAAGACTATTCATAAATTTTTATAATAAAAAATAAAAAAATATCTTGAATAATATCAATTTACATGATATTATAATTAAGCAAATGCGGGAGTGGCGAAACTGGCAGACGCACTAGACTTAGGATCTAGCGCCATTGGCGTGCAGGTTCGATTCCTGTCGCCCGCACCAATTGCAAATAAAACCTTTATTTTAAAGGTTTTTTTATTT
>JARHZK010000161.1 GCA_029258245.1 Longicatena sp.
CAGTCAATATAAAGAAGTTGTTGGAAATGGTGTTTGTGCAGTTGTTGATGGAAAAGTATTGTATGTAGGTAATGAAAAGTTTATTAAAGAACAAAAATTTGATGTTAAAGAAATAAATTCTGCTGCAACTATTATTCATGTTGCATATGATGATGTATATTGTGGATATGTTCAAATTGAAGATACATTGAAAGAAACAAGCGTAAAAACAATTCAAGAACTGAAAAATAGAGGTGTAGCAAATTGTTGCATGCTGAGTGGTGATCGAAAAGAAGTTGGAGACGTGGTAGCAAAACAATTATCATTAGATGCAGCATATATGCAATTATTGCCAAATCAAAAAGTTGAAATTGTAGAAAAGTTACTACAAAGAAAAGAGAAATCAAAGAAATTAGTATTTGTTGGTGATGGAATCAATGATGCTCCTGTCCTTGCAAGAGCGGATATTGGTGTTGCAATGGGTGGTGTTGGAAGTGATGCTGCTATTGAAGCAAGTGATATTGTGTTAATGAAAGATGATCCATATGCACTTGTAAAAGCAATGGATATTGCAAAATATACAATGCGAATATTATGGCAGAATGTAGTATTTTCATTAGGCGTTAAGATAGGAGTTTTAATCCTTGCTGCTTTAGGTATTGCGAATATGTGGATGGGTGTATTTGCGGATGTTGGAGTAACCTTACTTGCTGTGTTGAATTCTATGCGTGTGTTGAAGATGAAATAAATCCTGTATTTTTACAGGATTTATTTTAATTTTTTTGAAAAATAATTTCATACCATGAAACATCTTGAAAAAATAGGAATAATTGGTTATAATTAATAAATGCAATAAAGTCGAGGTAACATTATGAAAAAAATATGGATTTTGTATTTTTGTGTTAGTTTATTGTTGGTTGGTTGTAAACAAGACAATAAAGATTTGGCAATAAAGCAAGATAAGATACAGTATATTGGTGTTGAAGATACCATTGATAAAATTATTCATAAAGATACATTTACACTTATTGTTACTAGAAAACAATGTTCTTATTGCGAAGCTTTGCTAGACATGATTCAGCAAACGATTGATAATCATA
>JARHZK010000234.1 GCA_029258245.1 Longicatena sp.
AATAATTAATCGTTTTACGAATTCCATCGTTTCTTCATTATATATCCCACACAATCCAACATATAAAACTATTTGAATAATAGCATAAAGAATTAAATTCATAATTAAATTATTGAAAAATAATCGTTTCGTAATGCTTTCTTTGCTTATGCCCATTAATTTATAAATACCTATAGAGTGTCTTTTTTTATAAACTGTTTGTGTTAACAAAAGTAATAATGATATTACGGATACAATCGCAATCATATTAAAATAATTATCATCCTGTATGACCGGATAGTGGATATTTTGAATACTCATGATGCTTTTTTTCATAACATCATAATTAAAATATTTTTCAATCGAGCTATCCCTAATATCCTCTATCATTTGTTCAGGTTGATATGTGTAAAATTGAAAGAACAATTGATTTTCACTATTTAAATCAAATTTGTTTTTAAAACTTTTCATTGGAAAATAACGAATAATATCTTTTTTTGGGTTCATACGATCAAGCCTACTCATAATAGACATATAATTGTATGCATTTTCATCATTCATATCATTTGTGTAATAAACATTTTTATTTGAAGTAAAATCAATGATATGGTTATTGTTTGTTAATTGTATAGAATTCATTAAGTAATTTGTTTGCTTTGTTTGAAAAAGGTATCTGTCCTTGACAGGAATCATATCTTTATTTACATAATTCTTTGTTAATAATATATCAGTTTTATTCTTCTTAGATAATTCACAAAGTTCATTCATTACTTCATTTATTTCTGTTTCATTATGTATTGTTATTCCTGCTGAAAAAAATTGCAGATCAGGATGTGTTACATTGAGTCTTAATCCTAAGATATTTAATTGATTTTGAAATGTAAAATTATGAAATGTAAACATAAAAACTAAAGTAGATAATAAAACAGTGGTTACATATAATATTTTTTTCATTTTTCCACCTTCTTTTATAAAGAATTATATAGTATGTATATTAACTGCATTAACCAACCTTGATTTTTTCTTATAAATAACTCTACTTTTCATTTAATGAAATTCAAAATAACCTTAAAAAGTTATAATTTTTATTTTAAAATGTTCTTACCTATTTACTTTATAGCATATAAAACAGAAAAATAAAAGATTTTTATTTCATTTATTATTCTTAATCTAATAGTGATTCCTTTTAAATACTGATAACAAAAAAAAGCGCATTTAATACGCTTTTATTTGATACCTACAAATTTAGTTTTTGAGCTCTTTTGCAGAGCATCTAACAATATTGGTACAATAATGATTGCCACAATCAATGTAACAAGATTATAACCTAAATTATATGTCCATCCAGAATAAATCCATGCAGCCATACTTCCAGCAGCACTTCCTTCTGGAAACCAAAAATAAACACCTGCAAGTGTATGACTGATATATTTCAAAAACATTCCAAAGAAAATTCCCACATATACATTAGAAATTTTTTTATTTTTTAATTGAATTGATGGGAAAATAGATGCAATTCCAACAGCCATTACTGGAAATACATAGTCACATAACGTTTGCATTGGTGAAACAATGTGATTACTTAATCCAAAGAACATTCCAACAACCCATGAAAGTAATCCTGTAAGTAACCCATATTTCCATCCTAAATGAAAACTCGCAATAAATATAGCAATTACTGGTAAATCAAGTGTACCACCATTCGGCATCTTTGGTAAAAATTCAGTACAATAATTTAAAACAATTGCCAAAGCAGCATAAAATGCCATGTAAACATACATTCTAGTTTTTTGATTCATAAAAAAAACACCTCCAAAAGGCGTAAGTATACAGATAATATTAATATATGAATCTGACTCCCTACGCTAGTATTAACTAGATCAGGTCATAAGGGATTATCAAAATGATATCTCAGCATAAATGCACCCCTGTCAATGACAAAGAATATTATACTTTTTTTGATTTGTTTTGTAAATAAATATAATTTTTAATTATGTATGCTATAATTAATTTTAGAGGTGTTATTATGAATGCAGTAGGAACTTTACTAATTGTTTTAATTATTTTACTTTGTCTAATCTATAATTGGATTAAAAAAGCTCCAAAAAAAGCAATCCAACGTGCTTTAAAACAGCATGATTATGAACATGCTTTAAAAATATTAGATGCTGTAGGAATTGAAAAAATAGTATCTCCTTTTGAAAAGGATAAGCTATTATTAAAAACATACTTCATGGCTGGCAAAAAAGAAAATTTTTTAAAACAAATTCAACATATTGGACATACACAATATAAAGAAGATGGAAAAATTAGACTTCTAGAAATATGGTTTCATCATTGTTTACAGTGTGATGCAAAAGAATTTGCAGATGCTTTTTTGAATGAAATTAATGTTTGTGCTGACTCTGAAACCATGGATTTAGCAAATTTATCTTATCAAATATTAATCAACAAAGAAACTATTTCAATTTCAACTTTAGATGAGAAAATACAAAAAATAAAAAATCCTGATTTTCATTCTGGTTTATTATATTATTTAAAAGGTATGCTCTATTTCTATCGACAGGATTTAGAAAATGCCTTACATTCTTTTGATAATGCATTATTTAATTTTGAAGCATGTAACAGTGGTATATATTACGATTCATGTAAAAAAATGATTGATACATATGGTAATTCATCTTATTTGCATTATGGAACAATTGAATTACCTAAATTATATAAAGAAATTGATATGGTGGAAAGATATCGATATACTCCACCTTCAAAAACATCGAAAAAGAAATCGAGAGATAAATAATCATTTTATTTATCTTCCTCTCACACCACCGTACGTGCCATTCGGCATACGGCGGTTCAAATCTATACTAAATATGCTTTAACTGATATTGGTCTAGTAGCGATACTAGACCTCTTTTCTTTAATATGTACTTGTAGGAATATTGTCACACATCTCGCATAACTCTTTCGAGTATTCGACCATGTCTTGCATTTCCATTCTTCTAACCTTAGTTTCCTAAGCACTCTATATCTCTCTAATGGATTATTCCATTACTAGTTTTCCCTATATAAGACCTCCCAAGATAAGGTCATACCTCTTTTTCTTCAAATTCCATCTCACGATGGACACCCTTGACTTTAACTAGTGGTTAGCGATTGCAATGTACGCCCCACAGTGGACTTTCACCACCTAGATGTATGCCGTGCTTGTCGTACCTAAATAAATATAAAAGTTTGAACAAAATTTCATCTAATAATTCGTATAATATTTATTTCATAAATAGTAACTTTTTTCGTAAAATTCCACAATGTACTAGTTAAAATAAAACTATTATTCGAATAATTCTTCCTCATTTTCTTGTTTATATTCTGGTAATTCTGGTAATTCTTTTAAACTTTTCAATTTAAATGCATCCATAAATTCGCATGTAACTTCATATAAAAATGGTCTTCCTGGAGAATCCGTTCTCCCACATTCTTTTATAAGATTTCTTGCAAGCAATTTGCGAATCATCATATCACAACTCACTCCACGTATCTCTTCTATTTCTACACGGGTAATTGGTTGTTTATAAGCGATAATTGCTAACGTTTCCATCGCAGCATTAGATAAAGCTGCGACTTTACTAGAAGAAAACAAACGCTGTGCATAAGGATATACACTTTCTTTTGATACAAATTTATAAATTCCACCAAAACAAACAAGTTCTATTCCATGCGTATCTTTTAAATATTCATCCATCATTTCGTGAATTGCTTGCTCTATTTCATCTTTTGTTGCTTCTTCTACACATGAGGTTAACTGTTGTATACTCACACCTTCATCACCACTTAAAAAAAGCAATCCTTCAAAAATTGTTTTTAATTTATTCACCATAGCTTTTTACTCCCTTTATAATCCAAATTTTTTCTTCATCATCCATTGTAAAAGATATTTCACGATATTTAATCAAATCCAATATAGACAAAAATGTTACAACAACCATATGTAAGCTATCACAATCATCACATAAGTCTTCAAAGCTCATTTTGCCTACAAAATTCTTTAATTTCTTTTTTATTTGAATTATTCTTTCATCTAGAGAAAGCTCTTTTATCGTCATTTTAGTTTCTAAAGGATGTGTTAATGCCATTCTTCTTAAAACGCGATTCATCGCTTTAATTAAATCATATGGATTTCCCTCAATTGTTGATTCTACATTCGTAGTCATCCATTGATTTGTTTCTTCACTTATCGGTTTACTCATTAAATGTTGACGTTCTTCATACTTTTCTTCAAATTGCACACTAACCTCTTTATATCTTTGATATTCAAGCAAACGTTTTACTAACTTTTCTCGCTGATCTTCTTCGTATTCTTCTTCAATTAGTACTTTTTCTCTTGGTAATAGCTTTTTACTTTTATATTCTAATAATCCTGCAAGCTCCGTTAAATATTCACTCGCAATTTCTAAATGCATTGATTCCATGGCATTAATATACTGTAAATATTGATCTGTTAAAACATTCATATCTAAATCAAATAAATCCAACTTGTTATTTTTGATTAAATGTAACATTAAATCCAATGGTCCTTCAAATTGATCAATCGTAACTGTAAATGCCATGTCATCACCTCTTTCTTCATTATAACAAAAAAAGGATAAATTTTATAGTTATTTATCCTTCTTTAAAGTAATTGGTTTCCCTATCAACATTCGGTAACATTCTCGATACGAAAATGGAATAATCGGATATAGATATGGAAATTTAATTGTC
>JARHZK010000251.1 GCA_029258245.1 Longicatena sp.
GATTATAAATGATGGTGAATTGAATAATAATGCTTTTTGATAAAGTAGTAAAAACACCCAACTAATAGTCGAAAATATTAGGAAGATTAGTTGAAAGAAAGAGTGTTGTCTAGATAATGATTATCGAATATAATATCCTGTCTTTGACACTTCGAAATTAAAAAAGTATTCTAAATTACCGTAATAAAGGCTTTTTAGAATACTTTATGTTTTGTATCGAATATGCGTGTTTTTTTACTTCTTGGATTTTTTTATTATATTTCTTATATAACTTTTTGATAAATAGTGATAATCAGTTCTAAAGTTAAATACTTCATGTAGCTTATCGGTTAAATCAGTTCGTGTATAAGCTGGAAGATATCCATCCATCTGTGTATCTAATACATTCATATTTTTAATGGTATCGATAATTTCTGCCACTGTATATTTGTATTCAAGCTTATTTTCTATTATTCTGAATATCAAAAGGGAGATAAAGCAAGTAAGAAAATGTGCTTTTATACAGTCTTCTCTTTGTAGAAATACTGGTCTAGCTTTAAATTCTGTTTTCATGATTCTGAAGCATTCTTCTATCTGCCATCTTCTTTTATTGATATTGATGATTGTACTGACATCGTCATCTAAATTTGTACAGACAGCATAAAAGCCATCAAACATTGCCTCTTTTGCGATTTGATCCTCATCCAGATAAAAGAATTTTTTATCTGCTACTTCACCATTTGCTGTGACAGCCATTGATTTGATGAATCGTGCAGGATCATTAGGATTTTTTCTTGTCTTTTTAACTTTTTCATTATTGCTTATCATTTTATTAGCACGTTCGATCTGTCTTGCTCGGATGGTTGACTGATATGAACGGTATTTAGGTGAATAGGTGACAATCAATACTTCATCTATGCCTTTAGTGCCTAATGGAATTTCTTTATAATAAATGGAATTGTATACTTCAGGATCGGATTCATCCAACTTAGAAATGTCAATAAAATGCTCACTTCCTAATTTTCTATATTGTTTAGGATTTAAAGCTACTTCTTGTTCTTCTTTTTTGAGCTTCTTCAAAGATTGAGCGATGACATACGCCTTTCCACCTGTGCTATTAAAAACCTTATTTGATTTAGAAGCCAGTCCACTATCAGAACAGTATACGAATTTCGAGCAGCCAAAGTCATTGATTATCTTCTGTTCAAGAGGTTTTAGTGTAATCTGCTCGTTACGATTACCAGGAAACAGATTAAAAGCAAGAGGAAAACCGTCGGCATCCATGAAAAGCCCCATTCCTATAATCGGATTTGGTCTATTCTCCTTGCTTTTCCCATATTTTTTGTTTCCATCTTCCTGCTCGATCTCAAAATAATAATTTGTGCAGTCATAGTAAAGAATGTGATCATTCCTTTTATGGATAAAATTACTGTTTCTATACAGCTGATTTTGAATATAGTCAGATTCTTCCGCTAAAATATGAAGAGCACGGTAAATGTCCTGAAGTTGATATTTAGGAGGCTCTAATAATGTTTTGGCAGTTTTAAAGGAAGAAAGCTTACTGGATGGGGATATGAATCTGGTATAAATAAGATCAGATAAAATGGCATCTAAATCAAATTTAAAGCTATGTCTATTGCGGATATTACGAATGATATTTTTGAAATGAAGCTGATAGTAGACAGACTGAGGAAAAAGATAACCACAGTTTTTAAGATTGACAACATCTTTGTCAATGATTCTGTGAGGATAGAAATCAATCGAAACCTTATCTCTAGATTTATTGAAATCAGAAGTTAGCTGATCAGCACGAGACTTGGCCCAATCGATAACTTCATCTCTGGACATATGCATCTTATCCATGAGCTCATTGATACGACCTAATTTTTCTTGAATTACAGTTTTTCGGTTCCCGTTATTATAGATATCTCTAATGATGTATAACTGTTCAAAATTTTTTGTTTTATTAATTTTTACTCTCATAAAACACCTCGTCATATAGTATATAATAACTATATCATAAATAACGAAAAAACACGATAAATAAAAACATAAAATTTGACAAAATAAAAAGGTTTATAATAGCCCATGAAATAAATGTTATTTGAATATTGATGTTATGCCTAATATATAGTTAAAGTGTCAAAGACCCGATAATGCTTAATTTGTTGAGATTATATTAAAACTGATGCAGATTGAATGAACTCTATAAGATTTATAAATTATTCTTTGGTC
>JARHZK010000004.1 GCA_029258245.1 Longicatena sp.
GCCCTAGTGAAGATAGCACGTTGCCGGGTTTCTTACCTGCTCAGTTAGGCAGGTTTTTTTTATTGATTTTAGTTGCTTATTTTTAAATTATACGTTACTATTATTTAGATTTTCGTGTTTACCTTTATGATTGATTACGGTGGATTTATATAGAATTTTGTGTATTAACTGAAAAAGAATATAAAATATTTCATGAAAACACATATCTACTGTAATTTTACGATTTCTATTCATTCTACCGAGTTAAAAAAGAAAATTATAGAATGTAGATTATGTTGGAGTTAAAGAAAATTATAAAGATGAAAAACCTTTACAATTTTTCACAAAGCGGTTGATAGCATATTTAAAGAAAAGGATTATATTTAGTTTTTAATTCAAATGTAGTATATAAAGAAAGAGATATCGATGAAAACCTAGTAGATGCTCGATTTGAATATTCGAATGGGATTGATAATTTGACTAAAATGGGTTATAAACATCAAGAATTTTATCGTTATTAATGAAGTTCGTTGGATGTTTCGTTTATATTTAGATGGTAAAACTGTGCAGAGTATTTTGAAGGATGTGCATTTACAACTAGATGGTTTATTAATAAAACAAGAAATTAAAGTTTATGGGTTAAGAATTGATGAAGTTTCAATTTTTATAGATTTGATGAATCATACATCAACACGTTGTAATTTCTTAGCAAGAAGTGTTGATAAAAAAATAATTGGAAATGTATAAATATGATGCATAGTTTTTAATGATTATATTGATATATATAAGTGATTTCTGCAATTGTTTTGACGTAGATAAACAAATTTATTAAAGGATTTAGGAAGTATCTATAAATGTTATAAGAAATGCCTAATAATAAAAATTTTCCAAACAAAAAGAAAGTATGTTTATAAATAGTTTCATTAAATGAATAGAAGAACAATGAGCGAATGAATTGGAAAATGTACATGTACCTATAATTACAGTGTTTTTTTCATTTTTTATTACTGAAGGAGATGAAATTATATGCTTATATAGTGTGGCATACAAAGAATTTAAAAAATACAATGAACCTTATGCAGTTCAGCGGTATATATTTTATTATGCATTAGCACATAATATCTAATGATATAATATTTATGGAATATCAGGAAATTTTGATTCTAATGAAGATGATTATGGTGTTTATGAATAAAAAAAGGATCTACTGCTATTGTAGAAGAATTAGTCAGGGGGTTAATTTTTCGATTAATAAAAGTGTTGATAAGCTCTATAAATTACTAAAAAGAATGTAATACACTAATTTAATTATAGTAGTATTGACTTAGGCTTGATTTTACCTTACTGGTCCAAAGTTTAACGTTTTTTATTGATTAGTTTTTAAAATAAAATTCTTTTTGCTTAATTAGTATTTTGGTCTGATTTTTGAAATAATAGATAAATTAAATATTGCAATCGAAGTATATGTTTAGTATAAAAAAATTATAGTAAAATGAAAAAGGATGAATTCCTGTTCAATATAGGAATTCATCCATATAACTGTTTAAAAATAAATTTAGTATAGCATCTGACAAATTAGTTTCATTTATAATGTTGGTAGAAATCTACTTATACATTTAAAAAAATTAAATTTAAAAAAATATTATTTATCATGTTGATTTTTAATATTGTAGATATTTTGAATCTCTTTTAAAAATAAATTTAATTCTTTACTTCCAATACACTGTTTTAAATATAATATTATATATGTTTCTATTTTGTTTATATCATTATTTATTATGATTCTATCTACACCCTGATTCATTTTTATTTCATTTTCTTTTAAAAATTTAAGAAAATCTAAAAATATATAAATAATTAGATATGAATTTAATTTATCTATTTCCATGTCAAAATTCCTCCTATAAATCTGTATGTGTATAATATCAAAATGTAATGGCTATATCTATATCATTGAATATTTAAAATAAATTATTAATTACAAAAGTTCAATTTATTATATATGTTTATATAATTTTATATATAAGTATAAAAATAGTAGAAATGAGCATACTTTAAGAAAAGGAGGAATTTGATGAAAGTAATTAGTTATGTATCCCTTACAATTGTTATTATTGGTGCAATAAACTGGGGTTTAATTGGTTTTTTTGGATTAAATTTAATTGATTCAGTTTTTGGAGTAAACAGTATCCTTTCAAGACTAATTTATTGTTTAGTTGGAATTTGTGGTTTGTATTGTATTACATATTATTTTTTGATTAATAAAATGTAATTATAATTTGATGTATGAATATTATAATTTCATGATATAGGATAAAAAGTCGCTTTAAATATAATTTAGGGTGATTTTTTTTAGAGTAACGTAGAAATAATAGTTTGAATAAAAATGTAAAAAAGTTAATGAAAAATATTTGTGGTTTAATAGAATTTTTAGAATAGTAAAGATTTAAATTGTATAAGTTTTGTAGGATATCTGGATACGTTTTTAAACGTAATAATATCAATATATAAATTAAAAATGATATAATAATTAAAAAATTAAGAAAAGAAAACGCTAGAATGATGTCTAGCGAAATTTAAATATATTTTTTACTGATTTATATCGTATATTTGATGATAAAAAAACTCATTTATCTAATAATAAATATTATATAAATGAGTTTATTTTAAATTATGGCAGGGGTAGAGAGGATCGAACTCCCATCAGCGGTTTTGGAGACCGTTATACTACCATTGTACTATACCCCTTTGTTTGAATGCCTTAATATATTATCATATAATTGTAAATTTAGCAATATATAAATTGAATTAAATTTAATTTATATGTTTTTATATGATATAAATTAAAATTTATGCTATATTATTAAACGTTGTTTAATGAATATAGGTGAATATATGTATGAGAAAAAAATATAAACATTTATTATTTGATGTGGATAATACATTATTAGCTTTTGATAAAGCTGAAAAACATGCTTGATTGGCACTTTTCATCAGTTTAATATTTCCATATACAGACGATGTAAAGAATCGTTATATGGAAATCAATACTTATTTATGGAATCAATATGAAGATGGAGAAATGTCTAGGGAAGAAGTTATTTATAAACGGTTTATTGATTTGTTCAATGAATTACATATTTCTGTAGATAGTGTATATTTTGAAGATGTTTATCAATGTAATTTAGGAAAAGGACATTATCTAATTGATAATGCATTCGATGTTGTCAAAAAATTAAGTTAGTATTTTAAATTACATATCGTTACTAATGGAGTAAGCGAAACACAATATAAAAGATTAGAAGATCCAGAATTATATAATTATTTTAATAATATATTTGTTTCTGAAGAAATAGGGTATCGAAAACCGATGAAAGAATATTTTGATTATTGTTTTAATTGTATTCAAAATATTGATGTTGATGAAGTTTTAATTATTGGTGATTCTCTTTCAAGTGATATACAAGGTGGTATTAATAGTGATATTGATACTTGTTGGTTTAATCCTAAACATAGTAAAAATAGAAATAATATAAATATTACATATGAAATTGATTCGTTGTGTGATTTGTATGATATTTTATGTATTTCTAGTGATAAATAGTTATAAAAATATGATATACTTAATTGGAGAATAAGGATGTGGATTTATGGTTGAAAAAAAGAAAATTGATACAAAAGCTTTGTTAGAAAGAAGTAGAAATTCGAAGCAAAGTCAACAAGGAAAATTTTTGAAGCAGAAGTTAAAAAATAAGAAAAATAGTGCAACTTTTGGAAAAGTTAATTTTAATGGATAAAAAACAGAGCAATGATTCTGTTTTTTTATATAGATTGAATATAATAGTGATAATGAAGTATTGACTTTTTTATTATATATATAGAAGGGAAGTGACAGAATGGATGCGGATCGATTATTAGATGTGATTGCATATGCTGGCAAATTGTTAATTGAAAGTGGTGCAGAAATTTACCGTGTTGAGGAAACAATGGTTAAACTTTGCCGTAGTTTTTCAGAAGTAGATGATGCTGAGAGTTTTGTTACATTGACAGGAATTATGTTCTCTATAACAATAGATAA
>JARHZK010000008.1 GCA_029258245.1 Longicatena sp.
CATGCGTTTTGGAGTGAAGAATTTAGTTCAAAATTCATTGAGATTTTAAATTCTATTTATGATTTAGACGAAACAAAAAACTTACTTTGGGAAAATATTTATATACAACATTTAGATGAACTTTCTATGAAGATTCGTAAATATGCAGATGATGTAATTTTTGAATTTGATACATTTGATGAATTAAGAGCATTTGATACAGACTATGTTGAAAATACGCATTCACAGATTTTAAAATCTGTATCTTTAAAATTGAATTGTAAAGAAAGAGATATTGTTGAAGTGTTATCATATAAAGATATTAATAATGCAGCTAGCGGATTTACATTTAAAGTAGATGGAAAATCTTATAAATATAGTTATGAAGATCAGAAAATACAGAAGATGGTGTAAGGTGGGATTTGATGTATAAAAAAACATGGAAGAATGAATGTAAAAAAATAGACTGGATGATTACGCTTTTACCGTTAGTTTTGATTGTGGGACTTTGTTTTGTCTTTTTTTCAATGCCAAAACAATCGAATGAAATTTTAGGGAGGATTCGTTTCTTTTTTGGAGATACGCTGGGTACATATTATTTAATTATTGGTTTAGGAGTTTTTTTGGTTTCAATTTATATTGCTTGTTCAAAATATGGAGATATTGTGCTTGGAGAGCCAGGAGAAAAACCTCAATATTCATTTTTTTCTTGGGGTTGTATGATGTTTACTTGTGGATTGGCTGCAGATATATTATTTTATTCGTTTAGTGAATGGTTCATGTATGCAAGTGATCCTCATATTGCAGAATTAGGAAGTGTACAAGATTGGGCTGGAGTATTTCCTATTTTTCATTGGAGTTTGATTCCTTGGGGATTCTACTTAGTTCTTGCGATCGCTTTTGGATTTATGCTTCATGTCCGTAAAAGAAAACGACAACGTTTTTCTGAAGCATGCCGTCCTATACTGGGGAAATATACGGATGGTTGGATTGGAAGATTTATTGATTTATTGGCTGTGTTTGCGTTGATTGCGGGAACAGCAACTACTTTTAGTATTGCAACGCCATTGATGACGTATATTATTGAAGTCTTGTTTCATATCCAAATGGATGAAAGAATTATTACAATTACAATTATTATAATTACTTGTGTTATTTATACATATTCATTACTTCATGGTTTTAAAGGAATTGGCATTTTAGCAAAAGCATGTATTTATATGTTTTTTGGTTTATTGTTATATGTATTGTTATTTACAGGACAAACACGTTTCATTATTGAAACAGGATTTTCAAATTTAGGTAGAATGGTGCAAAATTTCTTTGAATTAGCAACCTACACAGATCCACAAAGAACAAGTTTTTTCCCACAAAATTGGACAATTTATTATTGGGCATATTGGATGGTTTGGTGTGTGGCAGCTCCATTTTTTATTGGAAATATTTCGAAAGGTCGTACAATTCGTCAAACGATTTTAGGGGGTTATGTGTTTGGAGTAGGGTCTACATTGTTGAGCTTTATAATTTTAGGAAACTATTCTATGGGAACAGAATTTGCAGGATTAACTCAATTGTTGACAGAATATCAAGCTACTGGAAATACATATGAATTAATTGTTCAAATTGTTCAGACGATGCCATTATCGACATTTGTTTTAGTATTGATTTTAATTACAATGATTGCATTCTATGCAA
>JARHZK010000032.1 GCA_029258245.1 Longicatena sp.
CGATGATTTGTTGCTCATTTTTCAATTCACGCTCTGCACCAGGTGAACAAACTTCAAGAAAATATTCAGATGCAATAATATCTGCTTCATCTAAAATAGCACTAATTTTTTCAGACATTTCTGCACATGTATCAATGTCCATGCTGCCATCTTTTCTCATAATTGCAATCTGTAAAATACGACTTTTTCCTTCTTGATGCCAACTCAAATCGTAAAGTTGGATATCTTCTTGCAAGAAAAGTGGACTAATGAGCTCTTTAACTTTTGATAAACTATCCATAACATTCTCCTTTACAACATAATGAAGGAGTGGGCATAACCCACTCCATTGAAGTTCTATCCATAATATACCACGATATTTATTTTTTTTCAACAAATATCTAAAAATAATAAAGTAAAGAAAAAACCGGTAACCCGGTTTCACTTCTTATTTTTCTACGATTGTTTTACCGTTGTACTCACCACATGAACACATTTTGTGAGGCATTTTGTATTCACCGCAAGCTGGACATTTCACCAATGTTGGTGCAGCTAATTTATAATGAGTTCTACGTTTTGCTTTTCTAGTTTTTGAACCACGTCTTTGTTGAACAGCCATGTTAGCACCTCCTACTTAATCTTCCAATTTGAATTCTTTCAACTTTGCTAAACGAGGATCTATTTCATCCTTTTTAGAATTTAAATAGTCTTCCTCTTTGACAACTTCCCAACCGTCACCTTTAGGATACTCTTTTATTCCTTTTTTTACAACTTTTAAAGGAACTTCAAGAAGTATCAATTGAAAGATCACCGGTAATAGTTCTACGACATCACCTTTTACTTCATGTACATCTTCATCATCTGTCTTTTCAAAAGAGAACACTTCCAAAGATTGTGTGTGGAAATCATATTCTACATCTTCTAAAGTTATAGAACACGGCACGATCATCACGCCTTCAATATCCAGATCAGCAAATACGCGTTCACTGGCTGTATCGTAATGAATATTTCCTGATACCGTAACATCCTGTAATCCTCTGATTTGGCTCATTTTTTCAAACGAAGCAGAATTAAACGTAATCTCTTCGGAAAATTCGATTGTATGTTTATCAGCTTGTAAAAGTTCTGCTCTAGACCATTTCAAAAGAATCACCTCGTTGTCTAACTTAACCTATTATAAAGAATTTGATTCATAAAGTCAATATGTTGATCAGTTCCCCTATGTTTAGGCTACTATATTAAACCACAAAAAGCATCTGAAAGAAAGTCTTTTTTTTATTTTTTGTAAAAATTTGTATGAATCCAATTTAAAACATCATTATAAACTATACTTTTATTCATTTCATTTAATACTTCATGCCTCATGTCAGAATATAATTTTGCTATTATATTTTTATATCCAACAGATTTTAGAAAGTTTACTGCTCGTTCAAAATGTGTTTTTGATATAATACAAGGATCCTTGCTACCTGCAATAAACAAAATAGGCATCTCTAGATTTTCTTTCCTCCAATTCTCTTTATCATATGTCTTAGTCATTAATGAAAACAAATTTTCAAAACCATTCAATGTAAATATGAAACCGCATAATGGATCATCGTCATATTTTTTTACAATATCTATATCACTACAAATCCAAACATTTTCACTATTTCCTTTTTCAAAGTTTCTATTATAGTTTCCAAACATTAGTTTTTGAATGAATTTACTTCTATGTTTTTCTCCTAATATTTTCGTCATTAGCAATGTTGTCTTTTTTGCAATTTTTGTAGCTTTATTATAACTTGGAGAACCACAAACAATTAAACCATCAATATCTTTATCATATTTTTTTAAATAAGTTCTTACAGCTAAGGAACCCATACTATGTCCTAACAAAATATAAGGAATATTTTCGAATGTATTTTTAATCATACTTGTTAATTGATGAATATCTTCTACCAAAGCTGTCCCATTTGTTCCATAAAAATATCCTAAATCTTCTTTCTTTTTTACACTTTCCCCATGTCCTCTATGATCGTGAATAACACATAAAAAACCATATTCTGCAAAAGTTTTCATTACATCTAGATACCGCCCTTTATGTTCTGCCATTCCATGCACAATTTGAATAATTCCTCTTACTTTAATGGATGGAATCACGCACAACCCTTCAATAATTAAATTATCTTGATTACTTATAAATGAAAATTTTTTTATCGTTATCATTCCTATATCCTCCATAAAAATATATTTTCATTATAGCAAATCATAAAATTAAAAACCAACATTCCTCTTTCCCCATTACAAAAATTTTGACTTTATGATAAAATAAGAATCACTAGAAAGAGGTGCAATTATGAATATTTGTGGCATTATTACCGAATACAATCCATTTCATAACGGTCATATTTATCATATTCAACAGGCTAGAAAATTAACAAATTGCAATTGTTTAATCGCAGTTATGTCTGGAAATTTTGTTCAGCGTGGTGAACCCGCTATCATCGATAAATGGGAACGTACAAAAGCTTGTCTTTCCCATGGCGTAGATTTGGTTATTGAATTGCCCTATGTTTTTGCAACCCAAAGTGCTGATCATTTCGCAAAAGGAGCGGTTCAAACTCTACAACTTGCCGGGGTAAATAACATTGTATTTGGAAGTGAATGCAATGATATTCAATTATTAAAAAAATTAAGTCAATCATCTTCCACTTATATAAATAAATCTCAAAGCTACGCAAAAAACTTTGCTGATTCCACTTCTAATTTATCAAGTAACGACATTTTAGGTATTAGTTATATCAAGGCATTAGAAAATAGCTCTATTACTCCTTATACAATTAAACGTACCAATAGTTATCACGGATTAAATTACCATGACAACATATCAAGTGCTAGCGCTATTCGCCATGCTGTTAAAGAAAACAAAAATACTTCTCACACTACAGTTATGGCAAGCTCTTTAACAAATACCTTTGCTTTTGAAAATTATTATTCCTATTTGCAAACATTATTGATGACTATGGATAGTTCTACATTAAAAGAAATTTTATTAATAGATGAAGGTATAGAACAATTATTAAAAAAGAATGCATCCCTACACTATAATCTTCATGATTTTCTCAACGCTTGTACTAGTAAACGGTATACCAAAAGCAGAATTCAGCGATGTTTAATTCAAATTCTTACACAAACAAAAAAAGAAGAAATCCTTCATCTTTCTCCTTTGCAACATATCAGAATTTTAGGTTTTAATACTACTGGTAGGAATTATTTATCAACATTAAAAACAAATAATAATCTTATAATTGCATCCCGTTTCAATCAGATCCCAGATGGTTATAGAGAAATTGAGCTTAGAGCTACAAAAGCTTACGCATATCCTCTTTCTTTATCAAAAAGAAAGGAGGAGATTGCTAAAGAATGGCAATCTTTTGTGTATTTGCCATGATTATTTATATTCTTATTCCTATTTTTCTTGCTTTCATCTTTATTTATGCAATATTCCCTATACCACCAAAGCCTCATGAACAACAATATGACACAGCAATCGTATTGGGGTATCCATCAAATGCAGATGGAAGTTTATCTAGTATACAAAAGAAAAGAATGGATGTTGCGATTCGTCTGTTCAAAAAAAATAAAATTAAATCCATTTTAATAAGTGGTTCCAATGCACATAATAAATTTATCGAATCAAAGGTCATGGGTTCTTATGCCATAAAAAACAAGATACCGAACAATCATATAATTTTCGAAGAAACAGCAAAAAATACATACGAGAATTTCAAAAACGCCAAAAAAATATGTGATGAAAAAAATTATGAAAAAATTATCGTAATTACAAGCCCTTCTCATATTCGCAGAGCTTCTTTCTTTGCAAAGAAATTTTTTATTCATTATACATTTGAAAGCTACAAAGAAAAGTTTTCTTTAAAAAAAGCTATCGACGAATATTTTCGAATGTGGAATACATTATATTTTGAACTTAAATTCTATTTAAAAAATAATACCCTACATCATTAATAAATTAAAAATCACTTAGTTTATTTGAAATACATCTTCATGTTTAGTATTTGAATCATGAGATGAATTCATATTGCCTAAGTGGTTTTTTGGTATTATTTAAATTTGTAACGATATAGAGCTGTTTTATACTCTGTAAATATTTGTTTAATTTCTACTAATTGAAATCCATGTTCTTCATACATAGAACGTAATTTTTCTTTGTATTCTTTCACATCCAAACGAACCTCAGAATATCCTTCAGATCTTCCTTTTTCTTTGAAATACTCTATTAATAAACCTCCATAACCTTTTCCAGAGTGATCAGGATCTACAACAATTTTATGTAAATATAAAGCTTCTCCTTTTCTGGCATTTGGCCAATATAGCTTATCAACATCAACTATAAACATACCACACACTATTTTACTATTGCATTTCCCGACATAATAATCATCTAAGGTATATGTCTTTGCAAATTCTTCAAGAGTAACTTCATCTAAGGTCCATTGTTTTATCCCATGATCAATATTATAAATTACTCTTTTTTTATACATATTCAAAATATCTGTTATATCACTTTTAGTAAGCTTTTCTATAACTAACTTTTTATTCCCCATATATTTCCCTCATAAAAAGGTGAGATTTTCTCACCTTACTGAATAACACGTTCTACACTTCTTACACTACTTATCTTTTTAAGATTTGCCACTAAGGTCTTCAAATGCTCTGCATTTTCAACAATAACAGTCATTTTTGTTGTTGCAGAAATACGATCATCATCAACAGATGAATCTACATGTTGCAAGCCAGCTTTACATTGTGAAACAACTGTAACAATATCAGACAACAAGAAATTTCGGTCATTAGATTTTACAATCAATTTTACTTCATAGGTCTTTTCACCTATATTTTCATCCCATTCGACATGAATTAATCGTTGTTTCTCATTTATAATATTAGGACAATCCTTACGATGAACTTTGACGCCTTGTCCTGTAGCAATATATCCTATAATCTCATCTCCTGGTACAGGATTACAACATGCTGCTAATGTAATTTTCATTGTGTCGATTCCTTCCACACGGACTCCACTTTGCGAAACCTTACGTTTTCGATCTTGTCGATTAAACATACGTACCAATTCCTCATTATTTAAAGGAATGCTTACTTTATGTTTAACTAAGCGATCAATGACAGCAGTTAACGAAATTTGTTTGACACCAATTGCATACATCAAATCATTATATGAACTAAAACTTAAAGATCCTGCAATATTTTCAACACGTTTTTGTTCAGAATAAGATACAACATCCAAATTTCGTTTTTTTAATTCATCAATCAACATTTCTTGACCTTTTTTAATATCTAATGAGCGCTTTTCATTCTCCTGTTTTTGGAAAAATGAACGTATTTTATTTCTAGCATGTGCACTTTTAACTACTTTAATCCAGTCTTCACTTGGTCCAGGAGAATGTTTACTTGTGCGGATATTAACAACATCTCCCGTCTTTAATTTGGTGTTTAATGGCATTAAAACTCCATTAATAGTCGCTCCAACTGTATGATGACCAACTTCTGTATGAACACGGTATGCAAAATCAATTGGAGTAGATCCGTTTGGTAAAGCAATCACTTTTCCTTTTGGTGTCATGACATATACATTTGCTTCAAATATATCTTTTTGTAACAAATTCATATATTCTAATGCATCATCATTCACATCATCACTCATTACACTAAAATCTTTAAACCAATGTAATTGTTCTTCGATTTCTTTTTGATGAACTTCTCTACCTCCATGGATGTTTTCTTTATATCTCCAATGCGCAGCAATTCCTTGTTCTGCAATTTCATCCATTGCTTCTGTACGGATTTGAACTTCAAATATATTCCCATCATCTGCAACAATTGTCGTATGCAATGATTGATACATATTTACCTTTGGCATTGCGATATAATCTTTAAATCTTCCTGGTATTGGTCGATACTTAGCATGAATATATCCAAGAATTTCATAACATACTGGATCATTATCTGTAACAATACGAATTGCAAGTAAATCCAGTATTTCTTCAAAACGTTTGTTTTTCGTAATCATTTTTTTATAAATACTATATAAATGTTTACTTCTTCCAAAAATTCGATATTTTATATGGTGTTCATCTAATAATTCACTAATTTCTGCAATCATTTTTTGTACTTGTTCATCACGCTCTGTTTTACGTTTTTCTACAAGTTTTGCAATTTCATAATATTTTTCTTTATTTAGATATTGGAAGCACAAATCTTCTAATTCATTTTTAATATCACTAATACCTAGACGGTGTGCAATAGGAGCATATACTTCTAGTGTTTCACTTGCAATTTTTTTCTGTTTTTCAGGCGTCATATATTGCAAAGTACGCATATTATGTAACCGATCTGAAAGTTTAATCAAAATTACTCGAACATCTTTTGCCATCGCAATAAAAATCTTTCGATGATTACTTGCAAGATATTCTTTTTCATCTTTAAATTTCAAAGCTCCTATTTTTGTTACAGACTCAACTAGTGATGCTACTTCCTCCCCAAATATGTCTTTTATAACATCAATTGTAACATCACAATCTTCTACAACATCATGCAATAAGCCTGCCGCAATCGTTTTCGGTCCTGTTCTTAACAACGCTAAAATATATCCTACTTGTATTGCATGAATAATATAAGGTTCGCCACTTTTACGAAATTGGCCTAAGTGATTCTTTTCTGCAAAATAATAAGCTTTTTCAATTAAATCAATATTTTCTTTATGCTTAATATATTGCTTAATTTCCTCCATCATTTCATGAAATGTAACAGTATTTTTTTTTACCATAATCCATCACCCTCATTCACAAAAAAGGAGCATTATTCCTTCTTTAGTAAGTTATTATAGAGAACACTTCACAATCTTTTAACAATTCTCTTCCATTTAAATCTTTAAGTTCTATCATAAATCCACAACCGACAACATTACCACCTAGTTCATTAATCATTTCAATGGTTGCATTTACAGTACCACCTGTTGCGAGTAAATCATCTATAATCAATACTTTTTGACCTTTTTTTATTCCATCTTTATGAATATGTAGTTCATTACTACCATATTCTAAATCATATGATGCACTCACTGTTTCACGTGGTAACTTACCTGGCTTGCGAACAGGAACAAATCCAATTCCTAGCTCATGTGCAACTGGACATCCAAAAATAAAACCTCTTGATTCCGGTCCAACGATGACCTCTGCCCCTACTTTTTTAGCAAAAGCAATTAATTCCTCGCATGCACTTTGAAATGCATTACCATCAGCCATCAATGGTGTAATATCTCTAAATAAAATTCCTTCTTGTGGAAAATCGGGAATACTTGCAATATAATCTTTATAATTCATGAAAATCCTCCTAATATTTTACTTTATTATAACAAAATTTCACAAAAATTGCATACTAAAATATTTCTGTTACAAAAATATTCATTTTTTTTCTTCCTTTAAAATTACTTATTCTTAAATTTCCTACAAAAGAATACTTTTTGTTTTCATAATATGTTTCATATTTTCTACTATTAAACTGTATTGCTTCTAATTGATCCGATAGAATCCATTTTGTATGTGCACCTTTACTTAACGCTTTACATTCTTGCATATCATGGCTTTCAATTAAAAACAATGGTTCTTGAAATCCTTCACCAAACGGTGCTAGAATTGATAGACTTTCTATTTCTCGAATACTAAGTTCATCTATTCCGACATGAATTACATCATATGCTTCATTGTCTTTTAAAACAATATTTTCCATTTTATTATTCACATAATCTTGAATAAATTGTTTTTTATCAAATTGAAAGCCTATCCCCGCTGCTGCTTTATGTCCTCCATATGTATCTAACTCATCTTTGCATTCATCAAAAAAAGTTGTTAAATCAAGCAATCCTTGTGAACGGATACTTCCTTTAAATCCATTTTTGCTTTTCGTAGCAACCATGATTGGTTTATGATACTCTTCAGCAAGTTTTCCAGCTACCAATCCAACAATTCCTTCATGAAATGTATCATCAAATAATAATTGAAAATTATATTCATCATGAATCAAAGAGCGAGCTTTTTCAATCATTTCTTTACTCATTTCTTTTCTTTTCTCATTTAATTTTGTTATTTGCATTGCAACAAACTGAATTTCCTCTGCAGAAGTTAATAATAAATACCGGACTGTGTTATTCACATTTACCATGTCTGCTAAACGTCCTGTAACATTTAACTTTGGAACCACTTGAAAAGCAATCAAAATCTCATCCCATTTTGGATATTGTTCATTTGCCAACATTTGAATTGGAACACAATATCCTTGTTTCAAATAACGTATACCTAATTGCACAATGGCTCTTGCCTCTTTACGTAACGGCATTACATCAGCAATAATTGCAACACAGGCTAAAACAATATGTTCTTTTTTTTCTCCTATTAGCGCACGTGATATCTCAAGTGCAATTCCCGCACCACTTAAAGTAGAAAAATCATCTCCCATTTTCTGTGGATGCAACAAACAATAACATTCAAAATTTTCATCCATTGAATGATGATCTGTTACAATAACATCAATCCCCAATTTTTTAGCTAACTTTAGAGAATCAAATGCTTTAACACCATTATCTACTGTAATTAACAATGTATATCCTTTTTCTTTGGCAGATTGAACCGTAGATTCCTGTAACCCATAACCTTCTTTAAATCTATTTGGAATATAAAATCCGCAGGAAATACCAAATATTTTTAAGGCATCCACCATAATTGCCGTAGCACATATTCCATCCGCATCATAATCACCGCAAACAAGTACTTTTTCTTTATTTAGTTTTGCTTCATATAATCTTTGAATTAAAACATCCATTCCTTCTGCTTCAAAAGGATCTTCCAGCTCAGGTTCCTTTAATAACTTTACAATTTCATCATCTTGAATATCTTTAGATGCTAATACTTTAGCACATAACGATGATAAATGAAACTTATCTCTAATTTCATTTGCACGTACAACATTTAACTTATGTAATTCCATATTCATCACCGTTAATAATAATATCACATCTTTATTTAAAAGATATACTTTATATTATAAAAAAGAACTACGCTGTTACATAGTTCTTATTTCTTATTTTCATTATTATATACAGAATGATTTTTTTTATAAATTTCTTTATGCTGTTGTTTTTTATGTTCTAAATCAGCACCTAAATCAATACCCATTTCATATTGATATAAATCTTCATTCATATCCTTATCTTTTCGATACTTTCTTTTTATATTCATAATTGATCTCACCTCATCTATAGTATGAAGTGAGCTGAGTTGAATTATACTAAAAAATATTCTCTATATCCTCACTAATGGATTTTTTAGGATAAATATTAATACTTTCCATATTTTCTATACATTCATCCAATAATTTTTCAAAATCAAATCTGCTTTCTAGATGTTCTGCACGTTTTTTTGTTGGTTTTGTAACTGGATTTTTAGGAGTAAATATTGTACAACAATCTTCAAATGGTTGAATAGAAACATCATATGTTCCAATTTTTTTTGAAATATCAATAATTTCTAGCTTATCTAGACAAGCTACTGGACGAATTACTGGCATGTCTGTTACACAGTTAATAGTTTGCATACTTTCTAATGTTTGGCTTGCAACTTGTCCAATACTTTCTCCATTTACAATTGCTAAACATTTTTGATTTTCAGCAACTTTCTGTGCTAGACGATACATCATTCTACGCATAATCGTTATTGCATACGATTCATCACAATTTTGATAAATTGCTAATTGTAAGTTTGTAAAAGGAACAATATGCAAGCGAATATGTCCTTGATACGGTGCAATAATTCTAGCTAACTCAAGAACTTTATCTTGTGCTGCTTGTGATGTATATGGTGGAGATGCATAATGAATACATTCAATTGAAATACCTCTTTTCATCGCAAGGTAACAAGCTACTGGTGAATCTATTCCACCACTAAGCATAACTAATGCTTTGCCTCCAACACCAACAGGATATCCCCCATTTCCTTTGATTTTATCTGTCATAATATATGTTGCATACTGATGTAATTCAATTTGAATTAACAAATCAGGTTGCTTTACATTAACTTTTAAATCCGTATTACGTAAAATCTCTCCTGCAACTGCGCGATTGATTTCATCCGATATCATAGGGAATTGTTTAAAACTTCTACGTGCTTGAATTTTAAATGTTCCAGCACTGCTTTGTTGTGCAAGCTTCAAACTTGTTTCTTTAATAACATCAATATCTGTGGCTATTTTTAAAGCGAATGAAAAAGATGAAATTCCAAACACTTGTTGTAAATGTTTCGATACTTCTTCATGATCTTCACCATTCAACATAATATATA
>JARHZK010000101.1 GCA_029258245.1 Longicatena sp.
CTTATATTAAAAAAATAATAAGTAACGCAAATGGTATGAACAATTTCCAACGAGCAAGGAACAAATTCATATATTCACAAAACCAATATGAACGATTTAGTTATTCTGAGAATAATCATCCAGTAAAACGAAAGGGTAACAAAAGAGGGCATTATAAAAAAAATTCAGACAAATGTCTGAATACTTAGTCAACTTAAAATTATCAATAATTTTCCGGCTCTAAAGTTATAGCGGGGTGAATTCACCCCGCTAAAGTTTAAAGCTTTTTATTTGATACCCCGCTCAAATTTAGAGCGCCAAATTTTCTTGTGCTTTTTTTCCTTCTACACTCATATAATTTAAGAAATTTTTATATTGCTATATTCATTAATTTGAGTATTTAGTGATATATATTAGACTATTTATCAAAAAAATACGCTTCTAATAATTCTACTATATGTGCACGCTACCATAATAAAAGATAAACATGTTCTTAATAATACGCAAATAAATACAGCTATAAATCGAATACTTTCTAACATTAATTTTTCGTTGTAACTTTTTTTGAAATTAATACTAGAAACCAATAATCGTAAATAAAAACGATATCAATTTCATTAGATGACTAGCTTCAAAAAACATTTAATGTTCCATCCACATCCAAGAATAGGGATATAAATTTATATGAAATAACAAAAAAATTTCAAAATATATATATATTGTTAAATCTTCATATCAAATATAAAATCATAAAAATTAATCATACTCAATCGAAAGCATAATATCAAATGAGGTATAACGATTATAATAGCACATATTAATATTCCAAAAAATAAATGATACATTCTTTCTTCGTATTGATAAATTAATCTATATTCCATCATTTTTCTAACCAGTCTTCTCCTTTTATAACTTCAACATCGCTTAATCCTGGGTAATCTAATTGACGCAATACTTCATAAATTATAATTGCTGCACAATTTGATAGATTCAAACTACGAGCATTTGCTACCATTGGCAATCGCATGCAATGATTTAATTGTTTAGATAAAATTTCTTTCGGAATTCCTGTACTTTCTTTTCCAAGAATTAAATAAATATCACCTTCACATTTTGTAAAATCAAATTGACTAGGTGCATGTTTTCCATATCGAGTCATATAATAATAATTTTCGCTAGGATTTTTAGTTATAAAATCTTCCCAATTATCATATAATTCATAATTTAATTCTTTAATATAGTCCATGCCTGCTCTTCTTAAATGTTGCTCATCTAAAGAAAAACCTAACGGTTGAATTAAATGTAATTTGGTATTTGTTGCCATGCATGTACGCATCATATTTCCTGTGTTTTGTGGAATTTCTGGTTCAAATAAAACTAAATGTAACATATTATCTACCTCCCTCTAAATATGAAATGAATTTTGCTAATGCTTTTCCTCGATGAGAAATCGCATTTTTTTGTTCTTCTGATACATTTGCAAGAGTTGTTCCATATGGTGGATAATAAAATAATGGGTCATATCCAAAACCTTTAGCTCCTTCTATATGATTAGCAACAATACCTTCTACTATACCTGTAAACACTTTTTCATTCCCATCTTTATCAATATATGCGATTGCACAAATAAATTGACATCCTTTATCTTTTTTATCTCTACAGAAATCAATAATATATTGATTCTTTATATCGTATGAAGTATCTCTACCCATAAAACGTGCACTATAAATCCCTGGTTGTCCATTCATTGCATTTACAGCTAAACCACTATCATCAGCAATTACTTCCATATGCAATTTATCATATATTGCTTTTGCTTTAATTAGTGCATTTTCTTGAAATGTTGTTCCATCTTCTATAATATCAATTGAATCATCTAAATCCAATAAACTTTTTACTTTATATCCTAATGGTTCTAACATTGTTTTAAATTCTTCAACTTTATGAGCATTACTTGTCGCAATCATAATTTCTTTCATATTTATATCTCCTCTATTTTTATTAAATTCTTATCAACAAACCATCGTTTTGGTAATTTTTGATACATATTATATAATACTAACTGATATCCAAATTCATTATCTTTGTATCCAACATCAACTAATCCATAGCAAAACAATTCTTTTTGATTCGCAATACCTTGTTCAAGTGCAAATTGTAATACTTGTTTTTTTTCTAACTGAGTCATCCAAACATCTGTAAAACGATGTGGTTTCTGCTTAAATTTTTTATAATATGACATTAATAACACTGCGTCTACTTCACATTTATCATAATTTTTTAAAATTGGAAAGAAACATTGAAATAATTGATGTGGTTGATATGGTCTAGGTAATAATAAATATTGCTCTCCTAATTGTAAAAATAATGTGAATGGATCTTTAAACCATTTTCGTTCTAGCATAATATTAATAGAATCTTGTGCTACTCCACTATTCCAGAATTTTTCAACTGCATCTGCACAAGCATGTAGTGCTAATAATTCTTTATTTGTTAACCACTCTGTTGATATAACATCATAAGGTGCTGTCTTTTGTGCGCATAAATGATATTGTTCTCGTTCTTGTTTTAATCTAGTACCTTTTAATAATTTTAAAATACCTAATTGCAATTCACTAGCTTTTAATGCAAATAATGAATTGAAACTTTTATGAAAACTATCCATGCCTTCATAAGGCAAACCAGCGATTAAATCCACATGTAAAATACATCCAGCATCGCGCATACGTTGAATAACTTCTTGTAAGCGCTGATTGTTTTGAATACGTCCCACACTTGCTAAAGTTTTAGAATTAAATGATTGCACTCCTACTTCAAAACGGAAACGAGATACATCTGCCTCTTTTGTAAAAAAATCCAATAATTCTTCACTTAATGTTTCAGCAACAACTTCAAATTGAAATATTTGATGTGTACAATGTTCATTAATATATCTAGCTAATCGTAAAGCTCTTTTAGGATTTGAATTAAATGTACGATCTAAAAATTTTACTTGTATTACCTCACTCTCTGCAATTTTAGATAATAAGCTAATTACATATTCTTCAGAAAACATACGTACACAATTATCAGCAGAGCTCAAACAATATGCACAACTATATGGACATCCTCTACTTGTTTCTAAATATAGATATCTATTTTTCATTTGTCCTTTATCCATATCTAAAAAATATGGGTTTTCAAACGTTTCTAACCATCTTAAATCAACTCGTTGATATTCCGTATTAGGGAATGCCTTTGTATACATTCCTTTTATCTCATAAGGTATCTTAGAATCCAACATATTAATATATTCCCAAATACATTTTTCACCTTCTCCAATACAAATAGCATCTGCTCCCTGTTCTAATAAATCATAAGATTCATAAGTAACTTCTGGTCCCCCTAACACAATATGCACTGTTGGTTTTCTTTGTTTCAACATCTTCATTAATTGTTTAATAAGTTCAATATTCCATATATAGCAACTAAAACAAACAACTTCTACTTCCATCTTTAATATTTCTGCAACAATTTGACTAGAATCATCTTTAATAATGAATTCTCTAAGTAATACTTGTTCTTTATCTGGACACGTAACATACATCCATCTTAAAGCTAAATTTTTATGTATATATTTTGCATTGCACGTTGTAAGTAATGTTTTTTTCAAAGTGTTCACCTTCTCCATTTATTTATTTTAACAAATTTTATATAAATATGCTATGATAATAAAGGTGATTATAATGAAGAATGGAAATTTTTTAGATAGTTTACTCAACGATAAAAGTTTACAAATAATTGATATGAAAAAAGGATTAACAAATCATAATTATCTTCTAACAACTAATAATAAAAAATATGTTTTAAGAGTACCATACGAAGATAGTGATCATATCGTAAATCGTCATCACGAAACACTTGCTTTAAATGCCATAAAAAATAGCAATATAGATGTAAATACCATATATTATGATGAAATTAGTGGATATAAAGTAACTGAATATTTAGAAAATGCGTACACTTTTTCAGAATGCCCATATCCTGATAAAATAGAGCGTTGCGCCAAACTTATGCGAAAATTCCATCGACTAAATAAAAAAATAGATGTTTCTTTTGTACCTATTGAAGTGCTTGAAAACTATAAAAATCATGTGAAAAAACCTAAATTTGAATTTCCTTATTTAGAAAACATCATAAATGAAATAAAACATATGAAACATTCAGAAATTCTATGCCACAATGACTGGGTAAGTGGAAATATATTATTTACTAAAAATAAAACCTACTTAATCGACTATGAATATGCTGCAAACAATAATCCATTATTTGATGTCATATCATTTCTAAGCGAAAACAATATATTTGATGAATACGAACGAAACAAATTTTATTCTATTTATTTTGATGAATTTACCGACACTATAAAAAAGAACTTATCAATATATGAGGCATTTGAAAATGCATTATGGTGCTATTGGGCTCAGATGATGTATGAATCTAGACATGAACAAGTTTACTTAGATATTGCTCACGAAAAAGCAACTGCCTACAAAAAAGTTATTCAAACATGGTTAAGTGATAATCATATCAATATATAATAAAAATATATAAATTATATCTTTACTTTCTAACCTATTTTATAAATAAAAATATACTACTATAGATATGATAATGGGAATAAAAAAATGGCTTTGGTGTCAGTTACAAAAGTCATCTTTTAATTATATATATTACTAAATCCAAATCCAAGTATATAGTTCATTGCTTCATCTACGAAAGTCGTGTTCCCTTATTTTTGTTTATATAAGTAATATTACGTTTTTTTAGGTGCTACTCTATCGTTTCTATCTATAATAATCTATTTTTTATTACCGTATACTATCTCCTTCTTGGATATAAAACATATTATGTCTAGAAGGAATTTCCTTATGCTCAATTAAGGCGAATAAACATGATAAAACATCTTTTACGTATATATCATAATCATATACCACACAAGTAATTACAGGACTCATAATTCTTGTTAATTCAGTCCCACCAAATGTAACAACAGATACATTTTGAGGTACAGCAATATGATAATCTAACACATATTTTGCAAATGGTATTGCAAGCGTATCATTTTCTAAAATCAGCAAATCTAATTGTTCAGCAAATGCCTCTTTTATTTTTTCAAATGTATCAAAATATGTACCATCACTAATTTTAACTGCAAAATCATGTGGTTGCTTCATTTTATTATATGCTTCTTTAATTCCTTCCATATGGACATTGGCAAGTTTTATATCGCTTCCCATATATCTAATCATTAAATGTTCATGTTTTGTTAAATATTTTCCAAGAGTTATTGCTGCATATTTTTCATCAATTGAAACACTATCACCAACATTTGATTCACACATAAATAATACTTTTATAGTCGTATCTTTAAATTGCTCCAAAATATATGCATTATCTGAACAGCGCATTACTAAAACAGCATCCATTTTTTGCATTTTACAATATTCAATATATGTATATTCTCTAGCCTTTTTTGATTCAGTAACATATATATCTAACGTACAACTATTTTCATATAACTGCTTACGAATTTTTTCTATCACAATATTTGTATGATAATTATATAAATCATTGCAAAACAGCGCTACTCGGTATTCTTTATTATCCATTTTTACAATCCTTCCCTATCTATCCAAAGTAATTTTACATTATATTTAAAAATAATACAAGTTATCCAAGATATATCAAATGTATATTATTATTGTATATAATTTGTTTATTTTTTCTATTTATCATATAATAAAAACATAAAGGAAGGTTATAAATATGTTAGAAATAGGTACAAAAGCAATTGAATTCACACTACCAGATGAAAATGGTAATTTAATTTCATTAAGTGATTTTAAAGGAAAAAAAATAGTATTATATTTTTATCCAAAAGATAATACTGCGGGTTGCACAAAACAAGCATGCGCATTCAAGGAAACATACAACTCTTTCCAAAAAAATAATTGTATTGTAATTGGAATTAGTAAAGATTCTATAAAATCTCATATTAAATTTAAAGAAAAATACGAACTACCATTTATACTTTTAGCTGATGAGAATCATCAAGTAATTGAATCTTATGATGTTTGGAAAGAAAAAAAATTATATGGTAAAACTTATATGGGAACTACTAGAAGCACTTATATTATTAATGAAGAAGGTATTATTATTAAAACATTTGAAAAAGCTAATCCTTCGACAAATGCATATGACATTTTAACTTATCTTAATGAAATTGAATAAACATAGATAATCAAAATATTTATCATAGTATTATTTAACTAAATTGGTCTAACACGGATGTTAGACCTCTTTTATTAATTACTTCAATACACCAACTTTTAATAAAATTATTCATCATATCTAACTAAAATTACATATCCTTGTATATTTTCAATCTCTCTTACATAAATTTTTATATATTCACATGGAAAAAAACAAGGAAATAATCGTTTTAAAATGGTCTTTTTAGGTTCCACATAAATAGCCTCAATTTCGTAAGAATTTGGTTGAAATTGTAAATCTACAACATATCCAATAAGTGATCCATTACATACATTAATAACCTGTTTATTTTTTATATCATTATATTGCATTTTATCACCTATTTTTAGTATATGTAAAATAAATATACTTGTGTCATAAATTAAACTCTTTTTTCATTTCTTCAATTGCATTTTTCTCAATTCTTGAAACTTGCGCTTGTGAAATTCCTAATTCTTCTGCAATTTCCATTTGTGTTTTATCTTGATAATAGCGCTTTAAAATTACATTCTTTTCTTTTTTACTTAATTTATTCATGCTTTTTTTCAATGTAATATAATTAGATATTTTATCAATATCATCTTTTTCATCTTTTATTTGATCAACCAAGTATAGTTCATCTCCATCCGAATTATATACAGGTTCAAATATAGAAACAACGCATTGTATAGAATCTAATGCATCTATAATATCTTTTTCTTTCACCTCTAATTGATTTGCTAACCAATCTATAGTTGGTTCTTTTTGATATTTATGTATATATTCTTCTTTTAAACGGAATATTTTATAAGATAAATCTTTTAAATGACGAGATACCCTTATTACTTGATTATCTCGTAAATAACGTTTTATTTCACCCATAATCATAGGTACTGCATAGGTAGAAAATTTAACTTCATGCTTTAAATCAAAATTATCAATTGCCTTTATCAACCCAATACAACCAACTTGGAATAAATCATCCATATTTTCGCAACGATTATGAAATCTTTGTACAATCGATAAAACTAATTTTAAGTTTCCATAAATTAATTCATCCTTTGCCTGCATATTCCCATTTTTATATTCTTCAAATAAGATAATCATTTTCTCATTATTTAATACTTTTAAATTTTGTGTTTGAATACCATTAATATCTACTTTATAACGACTCATATTCTTCCACCTTCCTGTGTTCCGTTCAACAAGAAGTATCCCCGGAAGAATATTTACTTATGCCTCAATGTTCCTGTAAGTAATTGGAAATGCAAAACACTTGACAAAAAAAAAGACATGTACAATGTCTTTTTAAATCATATGATTTTGTTTCATTTTAACTTTAAGTTTTTGAATAATTCTTTTTTCTAATCTAGAAATATATGACTGCGATATTCCTAGTCGTTCAGCAATATCTTTTTGTGTTAGTTCTTCATGTTCAATTCCATATCGCATCTGTAATATTTGTCTTTCTCTCTCTTTTAAAGTAGATAATATTTCCATAATTTCACGCTTATTTTCTTCTTTTTCAAATTCTTTTGTTACTACGTCTCCATCTGTTCCTAAAATATCTGATAATAATAATTCATTACCATTATAGTCAATATTTAATGGTTCATCAAAACTAATTTCTACTTTACGTTTACTTTTTTTTCTTAAAAACATTAAAATTTCATTTTCAATACATCGTGATGCATATGTTACCAATTTAATATTTTTATCTCTTTTAAAAGTATTTACCGCTTTAATTAATCCTATAGAACCAATACTTATTAAATCTTCCATGAATATTGGATTTGTTTCATATCGTTTTGCAATATAAACCACCAATCTTAAATTATGCTCAATTAATTTATCGCGTGCTTGTTTATCTCCATTTTCAAAAGCAATCAATGCTTCTTCCTCTTCTTCTTTTGACAATGGTTTTGGTAAAACTTCATTCCCTTGCATAAAATATACTTCTTGATCATCTTTCATTCTAAATAACCAGTGTAATGCATTCTTCAAAATATTTAACATTTATCCCACCATCACTTTCATATTTAAAATAATCTTACAATCACAAGGAATACTTAAATCCTTTTGCAAATGTACATATACTTTTGTTTTTTTAAATCCATCTAGTTGTAATTCACAACAATAACATTCAATAGCTTCATATTTTAAAACTGTTTTCATCATTATTATATCTATGCTTTGATTTTGAAAATATGACTGATATACATTTGACATAAAAACAACTGGTATTCCATGATAACTAACTATATTTCCACTATCAAAATATCCTAGCAATTTTATCTTTTGATTTTGAATCCATAAAGTTACTGGATATACACAATTTTTTTCGCATATATGAATTCTCCATCGACTCTTTGCATAAATAATACCTATAATATAAATTATCCAAACAAATAAAACAGATTTATGCATTGGAATAAAATAAAATCCATTATAAAAGCTTCCTCCATATAAGATAAAACTAGTTCCCATACATAAATAACGAAACATTAGTGCAAACAAATAAGTTTTTTTTGCATATTTAAATGAAGTAAAAAAGAAAATAATTTCAACAAATATAATGCAAATAAAACTTTTTTCATACCACAAAAGAACGCTAATTAAAGATATTATAATGGCATATATCAAAATCAAATTATTTTTTATTGGATGAAATGTAATATATGAAGCATATAACAAAGAACTATATAGAAGTAATACACCATTAAAAAAAGATATTTCTATATAACTCTCCATCTTTGACACCTCCTATATAACTATAACAATGTCATTCTATAGAAGCTTGTCGACTTATGATATATATAAAAAAAAGGAGATATTCCTCCTTTCCATAAAGATATTAGACATTTCCCTGTTCTTCGATTGCATATTTGTTCAACATATTTAAAGTTGTTAAAATATCCTCTTTTGTTGTTTCTGGATGTATTCCACAAAAACGTAAAACAGTTTTATGATTTAATTTTGTAGTAAAAATTGCTGCATATCCACTATCATTTAAGCGTGCAGAAATATGCTCATTAATACGATCTTTTTGCTCTTCTGTTAAATTCTTTGGTGAATATCTAAAATTTAACATTGCCATTTGCGCTTGAGATACAACTTCCCAGTCTTGTAATTTATTAACTGCTTCTTCCATCCATTTTGCCAATTCAAAACCTCGATCTATCGCTGAGCCCATTAAATCTGTTCCTAATATTTGAAGAGTAAGCCATAATTTTAATCCCCTCGCTGGTCTTGTTAATTCAATTCCTATATCATACATATTTAAATCCTCTCCATCATTTTCTAAATCTTGTAAATATTCAGGGCTCACATGAAAACTATGATATAAATCTTTTACGTTATCCACTAATACAACTGCACATCCATATGTTTGAAATAACCATTTATGCGCATCCCAACTTAAACTATCCGCTTCTTGAACTCCATTTAATAAATTACGATGATTTTCGCTTAATAAAACTGAACCACCAATAGCCCCATCTACATGAAACCATAAATTATATTTTTTACAAATAGCTGATAATTCTTCTAATGGATCAACTGCTCCAGTATTTGTAGTTCCTACTGTACCAATCACTACAAATGGAATAAATCCATTTTTTAAATCTAATTGAATCGCTTCTTCCAATTCTTTTGTCTTCATCCTAAACTTTTCATCTGTTGGAATTTTTCGAATACGACTATCTGCAATCCCAATAACTCGTAAACCTTTCGCAACAGAACTATGTGTTTGATCAGATACATATGCAACACCTAAATGTAAAGTATCTTCCGTTAATTTTTTATCTCTTGCTGCAGTTAAAGCAGTTATATTTGCCATAGAACCACCACTCACAAATATTCCACCTGCATTTTTTCCGAATCCTGCATGATCAGCCATCCAACGAATTACTTGTTGCTCTACACAATTTACTGTAGGAGCTAATTTATTTCCTCCTGCATGTATATTATATGCAGAAGTCATAATATCTCCTAACCAAGATACACATGATGCTGGACCAGGAACAAACCCAAAGAAACGTGGATGATTATTATCACCACAATATCGAAATATTTCCTGTTCCATTTCATGTACAACTTCTTCTACTGGACGACCTTTTTGAGGAATTTCAATTTCTCTTATTTTTTGTAATTGCACCTCATCAGCTTCTTGAATAACTGGTTGTGTATGTATTTGATGTTTTTTTGCACAAAAATCATGTACAAAATCCATAACTGCTTCCTCTAATTGTTGACTATTTAAAATAAATTCTTTACCTTTCACACAAATGCTCCTTCCAACTTGATTTTATTACGTAGTAATCATATAATCAAATTATATATTTGTAAAATTAATATAAATAATAATATCTATCAATTATTTTAATAAGGAGGACTATATGGATTTAATTTGTATTGAAACATTTTTAAAAGTAGCAACTAATCAAAACATTTCAAAAACAGCCCAACAAACAGGATATAGTCAATCTGCCATTACAATACAAATACAAAAATTAGAAAATGAATTAGGTGTTAAATTGTTTGAAAGAATTGGTAAACATATTTATTTAACAGAAAGAGGTCACGCTTTTATTCCTTATGCAAATGATATATTAAAATCAACAAATGCTGCCTTAGCTTTTTCTCAAAAGGAAAAAAAAGCTAAAGGAGTTTTGCGCATTGGTGGAGTTGAATCTATATGTACAGGTTTACTTCCTGATTTATTACTTGATTTTTATCAAATTTGCCCAGATGTTGAAGTTATTGTACGCTCTGGTACAACAACACAATTACTACATCAACTTAGTTGTAATGAATTAGATTTAGTATTTACATTTGATGAAAAAATATATCGTTCTGAATTAATTTGTGATATACAACAAGAAGAAAAAGTCATATTTCTTACATTAAATAATTCACAATATACTCATAATAAAATTATACCTATAAACGAATTATGCAAAAAGCCTTTTATTCTAACAGAGGCAAATGCGGCATATCGATTTATATTGGATCGTATGTTAATTGAAAAAGGACTAGAAATACGTCCAATACTTGAAGTTGGTAATACAGAAACAATTATCAATCTATTAAAAAAAGGAATGGGTATATCTTTTTTGCCTTATTTTACCGTGAAACAATTACTATTAAATAATACATTAATTGAATTACATACAGATCTTGCAACAACCAGAATGTATCATCAATTAATCCATCATAAAGGAAAATGGATTACGCAGCAGATGGAAATTTTTACATCATTAGTTCAAAACTACTTTCAAAAAAAATAATTTAAAGCAAATAAAAAAAAGGGAAAAATCCCTTTTATATTGAAATTCTATATTAGTTTGTAAAGTTATCGAAGTATCCTTGAACCAAAACGATCGGAGTACCTTTATCCCCTGATCCACTCGTCAAATCACATAATGAACCAATTAAATCAGTTAAACGTCTTGGAGTAGTACCTTGTGATGCCATATTTCCTTTTAAGTCAGCATCTTTAGCTTTGATTTTTGTCTCAATTGCTTTTTGTAACTCTTCACCACTTAAATTAGCAAAATCATTATCAGCTAAATATTTTAGCTTCAATTCATTTGGTGTTCCTTCAAGGCCTACTGTATAAGCTGGAGAAACACATGGATCAGCAAGTTCCCAAATTTTTCCTACAGGATCTTTAAATGCTCCATCCCCGTAGACCATAACTTCAATATGCTTCCCAGTAATTTTTAATAATCTTGCTTGAATATCTTCAACTAAATCCTGACATTCTCTAGGAAATAACTTAATACTATCTTCCGTTGATTTATTCGAACCTAATAAACCAAATGATGTATTATATCCACTTCCATCAATAGATGTATTCATGATATCATCTAATCCACATACACGTTCAGCACCATTTGCTTTTAAAATACGTTTTGTACGCGCTCTAGTATGAATATCACAAGTTAAAACATTCTTTGTATAATTTAAAATTGTTTTAGGATTATTTGCAAAAATAATTTCAACTTCTGCACCACAATCACGGATTAAATTTCCATAATATTCAACATAATCTACACCTGTAAATGGATGTCTATTTTCTCCAAACAATTCACGGTATTTCTCTAATGTTAAAACATCAGTATATGGATCAATACCAGCTTCATCTAATTTATCTAAGCTAACCAATTCATTACCAACTTCATCACTTGGATAACTTAACATTAAAACAACTTTTTTAGCACCTTTAGCGATTCCTCTTAAACAGATTGCAAATCTATTTCTTGAAAGAATTGGAAACATCACACCAATTGTTTCTCCTCCAAGTTTTTCTTTCACATCTTTTGCGATTGCATCAATAGACGCATAATTACCTTGTGAACGAGCAACAATTGACTCTGTAATTGCTACAACATCACGATCACGAAGGGAAAATTCTTCAGATTGTGCTGCTTCTACTACACTGTCTACAACGATACCGGCTAAATCATCGCCTTCACGAATGATAGGACAACGAACACCTCTTGAAATAGTTCCGACTTTTCTTTCCATAAAAACCTCAATACCTTTCCTTCACATATCCACAACTACCAAAAAAAGCTTTGTTTTTTCGATACTCCTGGAAGAAAAATAAATTCTACATTAACATGCGTATCCTCTATCGTCAAAATTACATAAGATGGATTTCTACCATCCCGACTATATCTCAATGATCCAGGATTAACTAAACGCACACCATGAATACTATCATCGGCAGCAATATGTGTATGACCGTAGCAAACGATATCACATTGATTGTTGATTGCATCCATTGCCATTTCTTCCAATCTTCTTGTATAAGAATATTGATGTCCATGAACAACCAAAATACGATGATTTTGCACTTCAACAATTCTTTGTCTTGGATAATCATAAAAAATATCATTATTTCCTGCTACCACTTGATATTCAGGATAAATAAAAGATTCAGCCTCAATATCCCCACAATGTAAAAACATATTTGCATCAGGATGACATTTTACAATTTCTTCCAAAACATCAGGTTTCCCATGACTGTCGCTAACTACGATAATTTTCATTTTACCACCTGTTATTAGTATAGCATAAACATAGTATACATGCACGAATTTTATGCTATAGAAACAATTTTTTTCAAAAATTTACTTTATTGTATATCAAATCACATACTCTTACACAATCATTCCCACTTGGCATAACGCTAACGCCATCAACACTCACCTTAATTTTCTCTACTCCATCAATCATACTTAATGATAAAATTAAACAATCATAAATATCTTTCTTTAAACTTTTATCACTAGATAAAATATTTTTATTAAAATCAACAATTAAAATTCCATCTTTAAATTTACATTTTTGTATTTCTATTTGTTCTGTATAAATAGGTTGAACCAATTGACTGCTCACACTTATATCAGATACTATTTGTGTTATGTCTTCTTTTATTTGATCATCTTGTTTCTCAATTCTTTTACTTTTAGGAATAATATAATGTTTTCCATTTATATCTTTTTCACAGTATACAATTACATTACTCGATTGATGAAGTGAACTAACTGCTGTTTCAAACTGATTAATTCCTATTTTTTTATTTAGTTCATCAGGGATTGGAGTACAATTTAATGGCATTTGTTGTATTCGCTTTGAATTCATAGATAAAACAACTTTTTTTATTGTTGGAATTTGTAGTGCTCCCCATGTCAAAGATTCTAAAACTCTTAATTCATTCTCTTTTCTATAATTTTTTAAACTATTATCGAAATCAAGATTAATTGTATCATCCTTAAACTGAACTTTTGGAACCTTACATTCTGATGTAAATACTGGAGTAAATCCTTTGATTTTTTGTTTTCCATTCATATAATCAATCATTAATTGTATCTTTTCTTCATCACTAATTTTTTCATTTATAGGAATATTTAATGGAACCAAAGTGGATTCTTCATCCAACAAATACACTTGCACATAATGTTCATTTTCTTTTACAGATAAGACAGCTTTCGTTTCCTCTTTAGGAATATAACGAAACGACAAATATGAAAAGACAGCTAAAGCACTGAATAAAAAGATAAATTGTTTTTTAAATTTTTGCATATCTACACCTCTATTTTAGACTATGCAAAAAACAAACGAAAAGAACTTATTTTTATTTATTTTTATCAATTTCTTCTAACACAATATTATTTTCATAAATATACTGTGCTAATTCTTTTCCCACATAACGTAACGTATATGGTTGATATTTTTTATTTGTAATTTCTTCTTTAGATTTTGGATAGCGAACAATAAATCCATATTTATACGCATTATCTTTTAACCAAATTGCTTGTTCTTTCATTTCCTCTTTTTTAGAATCAATGACATTTTCATATACTTCATTCTCTTTTACTTTTTTATCACTTTTTAATTTTGGCATTAACTGAATAGAATATCCTAACTGATATTCACTGCAGCCCGGTACATCCCAATATAAATTTAAATCCTCTTTATACTTTTTTTCTACTTTATCATATAACATATATTGTTGTTCATATGATAAATATGAAGTAACAATTTCCATATTACCGAAAGGTTTATGATTGATTTCCTCCATTGCATTAGCTAAATCATGTAATGGTTTTACAACTTCTTTTCGAACAGCAATGTTATTTCCAGCAATAGACGTATTATGTGGTAAATCATTAATGGAAACTAAATCTGTAGGTTCATATAGATACAAAGTATTATTTTCATTTATTAATGTTAAAATATCATTTGGATTAGAAATTAAAGTCTTACCATCAGCAAAAATATCACCATCATCATAAAACCGCATTAATAAATTATAAGAATAATTGGTTAATAACATATCTAAATCTGCGTAATTTATCTGTTTTCTATATTTATTAATAAATGCGATAACAAAAGAAGTCTCTTCTTTTTGAATATGATATGCTTTATCATACCATAATGTATTCGTTAATTCAAAATCCTCATCTTCAATATACGGTAAAATTTGATCTGGTTTAATTTTTTGTTCAACTAAATAATTGATTCCTTCTGTATCTAAATGATTTAATACAATTTCTCTTTCTTCATCGCTTAAAGAAAATGGATACCTTGCCAATTCATCATATTGTTCATTCATTTTATAAAAACAGAAAATAAACAAGACAATAAGTGATCCTATAAATAACGCTCGTTTTATTTTCATAATAACACCTCATATTTATTATAGCATGAGATAGATTAATCACATAATAAAAAATCACTACAGAAGTCTAATCGCAAATATATTTCATATTTTCGATACCAAATAAAACTATCTATAATTTCACATTTTCTTTGTATTGGAATATATTGCCATCTTGGAATATCTTGAATTAAAGAAAATAAATTAATATTTCTCCAATATCCGTTTTTTGTTATTTTATGACAACGATAATAACCTATATACTTCTCCTCGTTTGTATGATAAAAGGCTAAAATATCATGATATATTGCTAGTTTTTCATCATCATTTAAAAATTTTGCATATTTCCAAAGATATGTATCAAGTTTTGATTTCAATTGTAGTTCACTTATATTTTTATTTGCAAGTATATACTTACAAAAATTTAAATATATTTGTCTTGATTTTTGGATTTCATGACATAAATATGCATATTGATTTTTATTAACATGTAACTGGTATGTAATACAACAATTTTTCATTATAACCCTTCTTTCATTTTTCTATACGATAAAAGTTGTTTAAAAACGTAAAAAAAAAGACTTTCGTCTTTCTTAGATTATTGACAAACTGTATGTTTTGAAATACATAAAATCAATTGAAAAAAAAGTGGTAGGGAGATTCCGTTGATTATTTTTTAGATAAACGACAACTAAAATCACCTGTTTTTTTACAAAAAAAAGACCGAATGACAAATCCTGCTCAAAGAGCGACTTTGCCTACGATCTGAAAAAGGATTTCACCTTTCTATAGTTTTAATTCACCAAGTCTTAGCAATTCAACAACTGCTTGCGCACGTCCTTTGACACCTAATTTTAGCATCACATTCGATATATGATTTCTCACTGTTTTATCAGAAATACCCATTTGTTCAGCCATTTCTTTTGTACTATAATTTTCAATTAATAATCCAAATACTTCCTTTTCTCTAGGTGTTAATATTTTATGCATGCTATAGCCTCCTACATCATTATGCTATGCACAATATTATTTTTGGTCTATATTATGTAATACATCATATAAATTTTTAGCAACTTTTTCAGGCAAAACAGAACATAAATCTTTAACTGTTGCTTCTTTTAATTTTTTAAGTGATTTAAATTGTTTCCAAATTTCTTTTTTTCGAACTTCTCCTATTCCATCTACCTCATCTAATATAGATTTTGTCATGGCTTTTTTTCGTAGTTTTCTATGATATGTAATTGCAAATCGATGAACTTCATCCTGCATCTGTGTCAAAAAGAAAAACAAAGAACTATCTCTTTTAACAGGTATAATTTTTCCATTAATATCCATTAAATTTGCTGTATGATGATGATTATCTTTTACTAATCCACAAATCATCACAGGCACCTCTAAAGCCTCAATAATCTCTTTTGCTGCATCTATTTGTAATGCACCCCCATCTACAATCAATAAATCTGGAAAATTTCCTTGTTCTTTCAATATACGAAAATATCTTCGATAAATAACTTCCTTCATCGAATCCAAATCAGAAACATATTCTCCTAATCGAAACGTACGGTAGTCTTTTTTTGAAGGTTCTCCATCTTTATAAACAACCATGCCGCTAACATTAAAAGTTCCAGATATATGCGAATTATCAAAAATTTCAATACGATGAATTTCTTTATGTAATAATTCACATAATTCCTTCATTGCTTCTTCTCTACGATTTTCTTTTCGTTCTACTAATTCAAATTTTTGTTTATGTACATTTTTAGCATTTTCCAACACCATTTCAACAAGTTTTAATTTATCTCCGCGCATAGGTTGAGTTATCTTTGCATCACTTAAAATTTCTTGTAAATGTTCAATATCACAATTATTTGGTAATAATATTTCTTGAGGAAGTGGATTTTTTTCATAATATTGCAGAATAAAAGATATAAATGCATCTTGTTCATCTTCGAATAAAGGTTGAACAGATAACTCCCTCTCTAATAACTTTCCACCACGAATAAAAAAACCTTGAATAGAAATGTATCCCTTATCAACATAATATCCAAACACATCGCGATCCTTTTGATCTTTAAAATCAATTTGTTGCTTCGAAGTAACATGTTCAATTGCATGAATTAAATTCAGCTTTTCCTGTGCTTTTTCAAACGCCATCTCTTCACTCGCCTCATACATTTCTTTTTTTAATTTTAATAAAATATCTTTTACATCACCTTTTAAAAATTTGCGTATTCCAACGACCATATCATCATACACTTTTTCATCAATTTCTTTCTCACATGGTGCTAAACATTGTCCTAAATGATAATATAAACAAGCTTTTTTAGGTAAATGTTTACATTTACGTAAAGGATATAATTGATTTAATAATTTCATCGTATCCCATGCTGCGCCACTATTAGGAAATGGTCCAAAATATTGTGCTCTTTTATCTTTTGTATTTCTAACAACACGCAACACAGGAGCTTTTTCTTTTGTTAATTTAATATACGGATATGTTTTGTCATCCATAAACATAATATTATACGGAGGTGTATGCTTTTTTATTAAATTAATTTCTAACAATAAGGCTTCCTTTTCACTTCCTGTTACAATATACTCGAAATCATCAATATTCGATACAAGTCTTGTTGTCTTAAAATCATGAGCCCCAACAAAATATTGTCGAACTCGATTTTTGAGTCTTTTCGCTTTTCCAACATAAATAATTTCATTATCCTTATTTTTCATTAAATAACAGCCAGGTAATGCAGGTAAAATAGCTAATTTATCTTGAATTTTACTCATATTTGCCATTATTTTTTCCCCTTTTGTTTCAATGTAACAACGGTTGCACCTAAGCCACCTTCTCCTTGTCCGCCCATTGTATAGTTTTCTACACGTGGATTATGTTTTAAATAATCATGGACTCCTTTTCTTAATTTTCCAGTACCCATACCATGTATTAAACGCACTTTATAAACTTTAGCTAAAATTGCATTATCTAAATATTTATCAATAACAGGAATTGCTTCAGCAACACGCATACCAATAACATTACATTCCATAGAAAATGAAGAAATTGATTTTTTTGAATATCCCTTTGATTTTGTTTTTTCTATTTTTCGTTTTTCATGCGTAATATCTGCAACAGTAGTATTCATCTTCATACCATTTGTAAGTACACATACTTTATCCTTATTTAATGAAATAATTTCTCCATAATAATTTAATTTTTTTAATTTTACATAATCCCCAATTTCAAATGTTTCATTATTATCTTCATTTGCTTCTTCATCAACAATTTCTAAATTACGAATTGCTGATTTAATTTTTGTGATTTCATGTGGTTTTGCATCAGCCTTCATCTGTTTTAATTCTTCTAATAAAAGTTCCGCCTCATCTTGTACTTCTTGTAATCTTACAGTTGCTTCTTCTTGAATTTGTTCTAATAACTTTTCTTTTTCTTTCTCAAATTTAGCTTTTTTCTTTTCTAATTCTTCTTGCAATTGATAAATGTCTTTTAAACGTTCTTCTAATTTTTTCTTTTTTTCTTCTGCTTCCATAGTTAATTGTTCTAGTTTTTCAATTGCAACATCAGTTTTTGTAGCATTTTCTTCTTTTCTTTTCTGCGCATCATCAATAATCTTTTGGCTTAACCCATAACGTGAAGCTATTGCAAATGCGTTTGATTGTCCACTAATCCCTTCAATATATCGATATGTAGGTTTTAATTGTTCCATATCAAATTCAACACTAGATATTAAAATATCCTCTTTCGAAGTACCGTATGCCTTTAATGCGGAATAATGTGTTGTAGCTATAAATGTTACATTTCTTTTACGTAATTCTTCTAAAATTGCAATTGCTAAAGGTTCTCCTTCTTTCGGATCTGTTCCATTTCCTAGTTCATCCAATAAAACAAAAGAATTTGCATCTGCATGAGCGCAAATATATGCAAGCTTTGAGATATGAGAAGAAAAAGTAGATAACGATTCAGCTATAGATTGATCATCACCAATATTTACATAAATAGAATCAAATAAAGGAATAACCGCCTCTTGCGCATTCACTGCCATACCACACATCGTCATTACAACAAATAGCCCAATTGTCTTTAATGTAACGGTTTTCCCTCCTGTGTTACTTCCTGTAATCATCAAACTTCGATATGGATCTTTAATTTCATATGTATTCGCAACAACTTTATTCTCATTAATTAATGGATGTTTTGCATATTTTAAATACAAATGATGACTGTTTTCATCCAATTTAGCCACACATCCATTTCTTTCTTTTGCCCACATAGCTTTAGAAAAAATCACATCTAGCAATGCAAATGTTTCTAAATTTCCTTCTAATACATAAGCAACTTTTTTTACTTTTTGACTCAATTCGAATAAAATACGAGCAATTTCTTCTTGCTCACTACTCTTTAAACCTGCAAGTTTGTTATTTAATACTAATAATGATTTTGGTTCGATATAAGCAGTTTGTCCTGATGCACTCTCACCGTGAATAAAACCATCTACACTATTTTTCTCACTTATTTTCACTAATACGCAAATACGATCATTTCGCATCGTTGTAATTGTATCCATTAATTTTGAGCCATGAGTTGAAATAAAACGCTGTGCTTCTTTTGCAATATCCGCTTCACACATACGAATAGATTTACGAATATTTTTTAATTCTGAACTTGCTCGATCAACAACTTCATAACTATTTGAAATGCATCCCTCTATTGCAACAGCAAGAGATTGTGGTTGATCAAATGATGCAACCAATTCCATCAATCTAGGAGTTTCTATTTCACTATCTTTAAAATATTTTCTAACATGATCAACTGCTCGAATACTATCTGCAATTTGTCGTAAATCCATACAAGATAGTATTCGATTTTTCTTTGCGTCATCCAATGCTTTTGAAATATCATAAACTCCATAAAAAGGAATATTTCCATATCGATATACTAAATCTAGTGCTTCTTTTGTTCTTTCTAATTCTCTCTTTATCCATAGTTTTTCAAATTGTGGAGTAAGTTGTCGAATTCTTTGTTTTCCCAAGGAAAAGGAACAATATCTTACTACTTGCTCTTTTACCAAATCAAACTCTAACGATTCATAATATTCTTTCATATACCTATCGCAGTGCTTCTATAAAAGCATCTACACTCTCCTTTTCTATATTTTCATCCAATAACCAGTCTCTCAATTTATCCTTTTGTTTTTGATTTAAAGGTTTTATATCTTCTCCATATTCACATAATTCCATAAATTCTATTGTTGTATGTTCGATCATCTTACCCATCTCTAAAGTAATTGGTTCAAAATATTTTAAAATACTATTTTCTACGTAATATTTACTTGTATTTGTAATAGGTAAATTTAATATAAAAATTACTAAACATAATAACAAAATTGCTTGTATTGCTCCTAAAAGCATACCAAGTAATCGATTAAAAAGCGATATAACTGGTAATCTACTAATTATATTAGCTAATGGTTTTATACATAATATTAATATTTCTAATATTATAAAAATAATTGCAAATATCAGAATTTGATTTAATTTATCATAAAAAATAGTTTCGATAACCGTTCCTTGGAAAGGTGTATACTGTTTAGGATAAAAAGTAAATAATGAAGAAATTGGTTTACTCAATATCCATGATAACCATCCTATAATAAAAAATCCTAAAAGACTAATGCATTTCCATAAAAATCCTTCTTTATATCCACTATACAAAAACAATAAAAATATAATAACAATACCTATATTTAATATTGCAATTTCATTCATATATTATCCTTTTCCTTTCCATATTCTTTATTTTATCATATTTTTAAATATTTTTCCTATAATTCATTTCCCCTTTTACTTTATGTTTTATACTATTACTTCATACACTTACACATCATTTTTCCTTTTCATCTATCATACATCATGATAAAATAGATACACTTAGGAGGTTCTTTATGAGTACTAAAACTATTATATTAACATCAAAACAGATAGAAGATTTATATAATCACTTTAAAGAGGCTAAACAATGTAAAACTCCTCCTTATGCATATTATCAAATTAAATTATCTGATTGCACAATTACTGCATATACCTCAGGGAAAGTTGTATTTCAAGGAAAAGAAGCTGATTTTTATATTTCTAGTTTCACACCTTCATCAACAGCTAAAGAACAAAATACCACTTTAGATCAATACCCACAATGTGGAAGCGATGAAGTAGGAACAGGTGATTATTTTGGTCCCGTAACCGTATGTGCTACTTATGTAAAAACAGAAGACATACCTTTTTTAAAAAAATTAAATATTCAAGATTCAAAAGCAATTGATGACAATCAAATTCGTAAAATTGCTCCAATTCTATGTGAAAAATTAACATATAGTTTATTAATCTTAGATAACAGTAAATATAATACTATCCATTCAACATTTAACATGGTAGCCATTAAATCACGTCTACATAACCAAGCTTTCGTTCATTTAAAACATAAATTAAACAAATTTCCAAAATTATGTATTATTGATCAATTTGTACAAGGTAAATCATATTACCGATATTTACAAGGTGTAAATGAAATTATAGAAGATATACATTTTGAAACAAAAGCAGAAAACAAATATTTAAGTGTTGCGGCAGGATCTATTATTGCAAGATATGCTTTTTTACAAGCTTTTGATCGTATGTGCGAACATTATCATTTTTCTTTCAACAAAGGTGCAGGAGCTAAAGTTGACCAGGATATCATAAAATTTGTAAAAGAATATGGTGAAAAAGAATTATTCAATGTAGCTAAAGTACATTTCATAAATACAAAAAAAGCTTTAGGAAAAAATTTAGTTGAATAAATTTTTCCTATTAATCCTATTAAATTAAATTATTAATAAATAAAAAGTACACAATCAAATGTGATATGTACCCAGAATCCTGGACACATAGATTTATGAATTAAGCTATACAAATGGATGTTTTCCCGTATTTAAC
>JARHZK010000102.1 GCA_029258245.1 Longicatena sp.
CATTTATTATCATTATCCAAAGCAACTACATCACAATTATATCTACTCAATGTTTTTGAAACTGTAGAGCCAAAAATACCTAGCCCTAATACCGCATATTGTCTATCTGTATAACTTTTCATATTCACACCTCTAACCAACAATAATATTTCCATTTGGATAGGAAATTTTCATACTTGAATCTATAACTTTAGGCTTCATCAATGATAAAATCAAAGTAGAAATACCTATTCTTCCTATATACATTAATAAAATAATAACAAATTTACCACCAACCCCTAAAGCAGACGTTATTCCCAAAGACGCTCCAACTGTTGCCATCGCACTTCCAGCTTCAAACGCTAAAGATAAAAAGGGTTGATTTTCGAATACATTCAATAAAAATATACCTGTAAATAAAACAATTAAATTCATAAAGAAGATTCCCATGGCTCGAATTACAATTCCATCTCGAATCGTTCGTTTTAACATAATCGTCTGTTCTCTTCCCTTTAAAACATTAATCATATAGATTACGATAACCGCAAATGTAGTCGTCTTAATACCACCTGCAGTTCCCCCTGGAGAACCACCAACAAACATAACGGCCATCATTAATAAATCTGTAGCTGGATAAAGCCCACCATAATTAATTGAAGAAAAACCAGCTGTTCGTAAAGCAATGGATTCAAATGTTGCAGTCATCATTTTTTCAAAAATGTTAAAGTTCCCCATAGTAGCCGAATTATTATATTCCAATAATAAAATAATCAACGCAGGAATGAAAATCAAAAGTAAAGTTACTACTACAACAACTTTTGTATGCAATGTTAGAGAATGTTTGAATTTAGCAAATGTAATGTCCCTATTCAACAATGGCTTAATTTTATCTCGAATATCAAACCACACTGCAAAACCAATACCACCTAATACAATCAATGCCATAATTGTAAAACACATTAATGGATCATGTACATATCCTTGTAAACTAATAGAACCTAACGTATCAAATCCCGCATTACAAAACGCTGATATAGACAAAAAAATAGCTTTGAATCCTCCATCTAATAACCCATATCTTGGAATCATTCGAAACGCAATTAATACTGCTCCACAAGCTTCAAAAAATAACGTATAATATAAAATATCTAATAGAAATCTTTTCATATTTACTACATGACTTTGATTCAACATTTCTTTCATAACTATTTTTTCATTCATTGACAATCGATTTCGCATAATCAATACAAACACAGCCATGAATGTCATTAAACCTAAACCACCGATTTGAATTAACATTAAAATTACAAACTGTCCAAATAAATTAAAAGTATCTGCAACTGTTACTGTCGAAAGCCCTGTAACACATGTTGCACTTGTAGAAATAAATAAAGCATCCAACGGACTAAAGAAATCTCCATTTTTAGTTGATATAGGAAGCATTAATAACAATGCCCCAGTTAAAATAACTAATAAAAAACTCGCTGCTATTTTTTTAGCAGGTGATATTTTTTTTAAGTTAAGCATTGAGTGAATAAAATCTATCATGACTCATTAAACCTTTTTACCCTTCTTATTTTCATATCCTCTTACAATATTTCATTGTTTGAAATATCTATTATGAAATCCAGTGAATTTCATTTTCTAACTGCTATCTTAACACTATATTAACACTGTTTCAATAGAATATTAACGCTATGTTAATATTTCTTTATTAAAAATTAAATTCTATTTCATAACTTATACAATAAACTACCATTTTATATTAAAAATAAAGCTATTGATGACAACTGTATCTAGGTTTCATATTTCTGCAAAAAACTATATCTATCGTCGATATTAGATATGTATCATCATAAAACTATATCTTATGACATCTTCGAACATATTAATTTAAAACGAATAAAAAATGCTTAATACTACATTTGTAAAACATAAACAATTAGAAACATTTTTTAATGATATTAAATACTCAATAAAAAGTTTCTTAGGCCATTCCCCACAGAAAAATTATACTACTTATAATAATAGATAAAGAATAACCACAAATTTAATTTAAAAGGACTAATTCCTGTTTAATATAGGAATCAATCCTTAATTAATATCTAATCATATACTATTTTATCATGTTCAACTTCATGGGTTCATTCCACTTACTCTTTTTTTATTATTTATGATTATTATTAATTTCATATATAATACATCTAGTAGCAGAAGCTATAATTGCTATAAACACACTAACAATCCACACACGATTACAATCGCAACTAAAATAATTGCTAATTTCATAATTAACCTTCTTTTTTTAATCCAAAGTTTTCTGTTTTTTCTAAGAATTCATACGTTTTTTAATTTAATAAATAATTTTTCTTTTCCATATATATCAACTACAAACCAAGACTATAATTAGTCTACTAAATCCCTCATTATACATGAATATAAAAACCAAACATAAAAAACTCAATAGAAAATTATCCATTGAGTTTTTTTTAAGTCTTTATTTTCAAGCACTAAATTCTTAGTAATTTTCCTCGCGCACTTCAAAATATGATTGTGGGTGATTACAAACTGGACATACTTCAGGAGCTGTTTTCCCTTTATGTAAATGTCCACAGTTCAAACATTCCCAAACAACCTCTTCCCCTTTTTCAAATACACTACCATCTTCAATATTATTTAATAAAGCAGTATAGCGTTGTTCATGAGATTTTTCAATTGCTAAAACACCTTCCATAGTTGCTGCAATATCATCAAACCCTTCTTCTCTTGCTTCTTTTGCCATACGTGCATACATATCCGTCCATTCGAAATTCTCACCAGCTGCTGCATCTTTTAAATTTGTTACTGTATCAGGCATTCCATCATGTAATAATTTAAACCATAATTTTGCATGTTCTTTTTCATTATTTGCTGTTTGCTCAAAAATATTAGCAATTTGAACATATCCTTCCTTTTTCGCTTTTGAAGCATAGTATGTGTACTTGTTTCTAGCCATTGATTCCCCTGCAAATGCTTCATTTAAATTTTTTTCTGTTTTTGTTCCTTTTAAATTCATAAAGATTTCCTCCTTAACTATATGCTCTTATATAGTATATAATAAATCCACTAAAATATACTAATAAAGCTTTTTAAACTATATTTATAGTATAACATGATAAAACCATTTTTGCACTAATTTATGCCAATATAAAAAATCATAAACATTTATATTCATTTCAATAAAATCAAATTTTTTACCATTTTTTTAATATTATTTTTATATTTTTCACCTATTTTTAATTTTTTATTTAATTTTTTTAATATTTTTTTATTTTTACTATACAAATTTAAATTTATAAAGTAAAATCATCACATAGGAGGATATCTTATGAAAAGCAAACACCCTTTTGATGATTTTGGTATAAATTTATTTAGCGAAGAAGTTATGAAAGAATGGTTGCCATATCCCATTTATATAAAATGGAAAACCGCAACAAATAAAGAAGACGCTCTTGATCGTCCAACTGCAGATGCTATCGCTCATGCGATGAAAACATGGGCAATGGAAAAAGGCTGTACCCATTTTACACACTGGTTTCAACCATTAACAGGATCTACAGCTGAAAAACATGACTCATTTATAGAACCTGGAGATTTTAATCAACCAATATCCAGATTTTCTGGAAAATCCTTAATTAAAGGTGAAGGAGATGCCTCTAGTTTTCCAAGTGGTGGTTTACGTGCAACATTTGAAGCTAGAGGATATACGTACTGGGATTGTACATCTCCTGCCTTTATCCGTGATAATGTATTATGTATTCCAACTATATTTGTTTCATATAATGGAGAAACACTTGATAAAAAAGCTCCTTTATTAAAAAGTATTGAAGCAATTAGTAAACAAGCTACAAGAATTGTAAACTTATTTAAAGACAAAGATATTAAACGAGTAAAGCCAATGGTTGGTCTTGAACAAGAATATTTTTTAATTGATAAAAAACAATATTTACAACGATTAGACTTAATGCATACGGGAAGAACATTATTTGGTTCTATGCCTCCAAAAAGCATGGATATTAGAGGTCATTATTTTGGAAGTATTCCATCACGTGTACACGAATTCATGAAAGATATTGATGATGAATTATGGAAATTAGGAATTTATGCAAAAACGGAGCATAATGAAGCTGCACCATGTCAATTTGAGCTAGCTCCTTTATTCAACGAAGTTAATATTGCAATTGATCAAAACTTAATTATTATGGACGTATTAAAAAAACAAGCTGATAAGCA
>JARHZK010000105.1 GCA_029258245.1 Longicatena sp.
AGTAACAGCAGTTCGTTATGAGTGTACAGAAGCAGGTAGTGGAAAGAAATGGCCTGCAATGCGTGAATTTAAAGTATCAACAACACCAGAAAATGCAGAAAACTTTACAAAAACAGTTATTCGTACAAGTGAAAAAGATGGATGGAAAGTTTACTCTGGGAAAGATTCAGATTTAGTAGATGGGAAATTAAATACGGTTGTTCATTATAATGTTCGACAGCAAAGTCAGCCAGCTAATACAACTATTGTTGGTGATTATGTAGGAGTGAAATTATCTAAACCAATTGTGTTAGGAAAAATTAGTATTGCACAAGGAAAGACAAACCCAGATGATGACTATTTTAAACATGTAGATTTAGAATATTCACTAAATGGTCAAGAGTGGCATAAGATTGATAGTTTTAATGAGAAAAGAGATATTTCTATAGATGTTTCTGATCAGAATATTACAGCACAATATGTACGTTTAAAAAACACACAACAACAGCCAAACTGGATTGCTTTTCGTGAATTTGATGTTGATGCAAAAATTTTCCATAACGGAAGAGTGTTTACAAATGTAGATAAATACAAAAAACATACAGCAGATTATTTAGCAGATACAGCAGAAATTACTCCAATTAAAGACGTAACATTAAATAAAAATGAATACATTGGATTGAAATTGGATAGAATTCATGAATTAGCAGAACTTACAAGTGAATTATCAAATAAGGATTTAACAGTTCAGGTATCAAAAAATAATGTAGAATGGAAAGATGTAAAATTAAGTAAAACAACAAAACTTACGGATGATGCACGTTACATTCGCATTATGAATAAAACAGAAAATGCAATTAAATTTGATGTGAACAAATTTGCTGTGAAAACAGTAGAAATTTATGCAAAATCAGTAAAAGAAACAAATTATACTGAAATCGAAAATCCGTTAAATGTATTTGATGGAGATGTGACTACAGCAACACACTATAAAAATAGTCAGACAAAAGGAAAATCCTTTACATATGATTTAGGACAAGAAATCAATTTAGATTCATTTAAAGTAGTATGCCGTGATAGTGAGCATGATTATCCTCGTCATGCAAAATTCTCTGTATCAACAGATGGAAATACTTGGACAGAAATTATGACATTAGGAGATCAGGACAAAAACAATCCTGGTGAGGCAGAAAATCAAGATGATATCAATTATGTTTTAACAAAACACAATATATCTTATAATGAAAAAGAAGTAACAGGTTTAAAGAAAAAAGCTAGATACTTAAAATTTGAAATTACAAGAGACAAAGCAGGTGCTGATAAATGGGTACGCTTCAATGAACTTGTAATTAATGGTGGAGAATTTATGCCATCAGAAAACAACCCAACATACAAATCAGATGCAGAAGAAACAAGAAATGGTTTATTCAGAAATATGTCTGATGGCGACATTGCTACAATGTTTGTGCCAAATAAAGATAATGGATATGTACAGTATGCACTTTCTGATAACACAGATGTAAATACAATTAAAATTTTACAGAATGCAGCAGCAATCTCTAATGCAACAGTAAAAGCACGTGTTTGGGAAAACAATGCAGATAAATGGGTGACAGTTGGTAAGT
>JARHZK010000118.1 GCA_029258245.1 Longicatena sp.
CTTCATTATTAAATATAGATACACTTTGTTCTACTTCTTTGTACGCAATTAAAATGGTCGTATACGGATTCTTTTGTTCTTGAATAGCATTGTTTAATTTACGTTCCATGTCATTCAGTATTTCTAATTTTGCAGATACTTCCTTTAATCTTTCTGTCCAATTTTCAAATCCAAATCGTTCATAAACGCGATTATATAATTCAATAATATTTTCGACATCGATATTAAGTATTTTAACACTATCTAACAAAATATCTAGATTTTCTTCTATTTCATCAAAAGCTTTTTCTTCTTTATTTATTTGTTCTTCTAATTGCGTGATTCTTTTTTCGCAATCATTAAGATCATCAAATACACCGACTAATTTACCGTTGCGTAAACGATTTAAACATTCTTTTAACACATCGCTTATAAAATCAAGGTTTTTATGCACTTCTAAATGTTCCAAATAAACTCCTTTATTCTTACATTGTGCATACGCATATCCAACCTCATCAATTGCTCTTGGTAAAATTCCTTTTGCTCTTTCATATAAACATGGCAAATTATCAACCAATTCTTTTAAATCAGAGATTTTGTCTTTAATTTCTTTTTGTTGGTCCGCTGCTTTATCGAATTCAGATGCAAACATCCACTCTTCAAATGAGGAAAACATCTTTTCTATAGATACTATTTGCATTTCTAAATATTCGTATGTTTGAGCAAAAGATGCACGATTTGCAAATATAGTTACTTTAAGATTTCTAAATTCATCTTTCAACTTATTGATATGTACGCGTTGTTCATTCTCTTTTTCAAGCACTTCATCTAACGTTGAATCAACAGTACCAATAAAAGTATCTAACGATTTTAATTCTTTTTCTAATTGTTCCAACTCTTTTAACGCAGATTTTATTTTATGAATATAAATTAAATCATCAATTTCAGCCAATTCAACACTACAATTCTTGAGCTTTTCTTGGATGTCATCAAAATCCGCTTTGCATTGTTCGACACTCTCCGCCATTACTTCATTAACTCTAGATAATGCAACTGCTTTATTTAACTTAAATGCTAATGGTATCCCCTTCAACCGATTATAATATTCTTCATTCTCATTTAATAATTTTTTTGATTTTTTCTTACGAAGAATCATACGAATAATTGCTAATACAACAATTAAAGCAATTGCAACACCAATAAATACTACCGTTCTTACGGGTATAACATTTTTAATATTATCAATAAAGTTTCCCATACAAAAACACCTTCCTATGCTATCTAGACTTATTATTTATATTGTATCATATTTATAAAGCTTAGAAAACACTATCCTCTTAATTATGAATTTTTTTTATATTTCTTTGTATTTGACAATATTATCCAAGTTGTGTTAATATTGTATAGCGTAAAATTGATAGCAGCATACAAAGTCTTGCAGTCGGCGTCTTTAACGTATTTATACGGGGTATCGAGTAACTCGGCTGCCTAAGAGCGAAGATATCGTAAGTAAGGACACCATGTAATGATGATTTGTACTGTTATTGTTTTATAGCTATAAAACAATAAGGAGGACATTGAAATGTCAAGAGTAAAAGGACCAGTTTGGAAAACATCTCGTCGTTTAGGATTCTCTGTTTTAGAGACTGGAGAAGAACTTCAAAAACGCGCATACGCACCAGGTCAACATGGACCAACAAAACGTGTAAAATTAACTAACTACGGTTTACAGTTACACGAAAAACAAAAAATTCGTTTTATGTACGGATTAAATGAACGTCAATTCCATAATTTATTTGTTAAAGCAAGTAAAATGAATGGAGTTACTGGTGAGAATTTTTTATGTTTACTAGAATCTAGATTAGATAACTTAGTATATCGTTTAGGTTTTGCTCGTACACGTCGTCAAGCACGTCAACTTGTAAACCATGGACATATTTTAGTAAATGGAAAAAAAGTTGATATTCCTAGTTTCTCTGTAAAGCCAGGATCAACTATTGAAGTAAAAGAAAATTCTAAAAACTTAGCATTAATCAATGAAGCATTAGAAGCTAATTTAAACACAGTTGCTTTCGTAGATGTCGATAAAGACGCTAAGAAAGGTTCATACTTACGTTTACCTGAACGTAGTGAATTAAATCAAGAAGTAAACGAACTATTAGTAGTAGAATTCTACAACAGATAATAAAAAAACCGGAATATCCGGTTTTTTTATTATCTTATTTTCCTAAAAATGAAACTTGTTCTGCAAATAAATCATATGCTCGATGCTCTACCCCATCACTACCTTCATAAGTATGAGACTGTATTCTTCCCTTAATTGCAACACAATCTCCTATTTTTGCTATATCAGTTGTGGTTTGCGCAATTCCTTTCCACAGCGTTACAGAAAATACATCATCCTCAAAAATACCATTACTGTTTGGAAAAGGTCTTTTTACACATATATCCATGATTGCATATTTATTTCCTATATTTGACTCTCTCAAAATAGGTGTATTCACAATAGTTCCTACAAAAGCTACAATATTCATTATCTCACCTTCTTTCTTTTTGATTATTTAGTTTTAAATAATACCATCCGCATAAGCATCTCTCCTTTATACATGTATTATTTCACATTAAATTTAAATGTACAAAAATATATATTTGTATATTTATTTAAATAAATATACTTATATACAACAAAAGATATCTTTTTATATATAAAAAGATATCTTTTATTCTTATTTATACAAATTCAATATAAAATACTAGCTTTTTTCTGGCAATAATTTCACAATACATTTTCTTGATTTTTTTAAAAATTCAACTGCATTTTTGATATCATCTATGTGGATGGAATCAAGTATTTCCATAGGATCAAAAAAATCGCATTGTTCAAAAAAACATCGAGCTGTATTGATTGCAATATCATCAAAACTATTTAAAGCTCGAATCGATTGCCCAAAATAGCGTTTTTTTAGTTGTTCAAGTATTTTTTTATCAATATTTCCTGTTATCATTTGACTCATAGTTTCATCAATAATAAATAGAAAATCATCAATTTTATTTGTTTCTGCATAAAACATCATCATTCCATATTCTTTGCCTAAATCTACATCACATCCAACATAATCATTAAATATCTTTTCATTGATCCACTCTTGAAATTTCGGATACAGATTACTAAAATATGCATCTAATAAAATTCGCAAGCACCACTCTGTTTTAACTCTCTCGTTAAAATTTACGATATTGTCTAATTTATAAGCAACTGCTACCTTTGGAATGGATACATCCATTTGAAAAGTATATTCTAAACGAGCAGGCTCTTCAGGCTCTTCGTCAAATATACGATGAACTTCATCTATCTTCAAAAATTGTTTATTTGCTTGATTGTTTTTTATAATATTTATAACTTCTAATGGATCTTCTCCTGTTACTACAACTAGGATCATTCTAGATGGATGATAATTTAATTGATAACATTTTTTTAAATCTTCTACAGTTGTATTTGAAACAGATTCATTATTTCCACCAATATCATATTTTAATGGATAATTTTTATATAAAGATGAATATATTTCCATCAATAGTTTTGAGTCACTCATCTGTTGATACATATTTAATTCTTGTATAATAATACCTTTTTCCTTTTCGACACTTTTTTTATCTATATTTAGTTCTTGAACAAAATCTAATAATAAATTTAAAGGTTCGCAAATAGAATTACTAGTCGTGAAATAATATGCTGTTTCAGAATAAGATGTAAATGCATTAACATTAGCTCCTATTTTCGAAAATTTATCCATCGCGTCGCCATCTTTCGTTTCGAACATTTTATGTTCTAAAAAATGCGCAATTCCTGCAGGAAACTCATGTATATTCCCTTCATTATCTTGTTGTTTTAAATCTAATGCAGATAAAGATGTCACCATCATTCCTAATGATTTTTGATAATCTTTTTTATGCCACACTACTACTTTCAAACCATTATCTAATGTTTCTTCATAACGTGTTTCTTGATAACGTTGATTATATATCTTTTTCATCTGCATCCTCCTTGCGCAAAATTACTGTTCCTTTATATAAACATTTTGATATTGCACTTACTATATCCACTTTTGTAACATCATTTACACACTTAATAATATCTTGAATTTTATGATTTTTTTCTAACAAAATATTTTGATATTTAAAAGCCATTAAAGAATTCATATGATCTTCACTAGATTTTAACGAACTAATAATCAAACGTTTTGTAGTATTCAGTAACTCTTCACCAAAATCACCTTTACACACACGTTCAAATTGTTGTTTGATTAAACTTATAGTTTCTTCTAAATTGTTTTGTTCAATTCCTGTTGTGATTCCTAATGCTCCATCATAAGATATTAAATTTGAAAATATAGAATAACATAAACTTCTCTTTTCCCGCACCTCTTGAAATAAAAATGAAGTTGAATATTGACCCAAAATACCATTTGCGACACGTAATGCATAATATTCTTTATCACTTATCATAGTATTTGTGAACCATGTCATCATAACATAACTTTGTGAAATATTTTTATAATAAGTAGTAGTTTTTGCATCTTCTTCATTTTCAACTTTATAATAACTATCATATTTTTTATTTCTATCCTGAAATGGAAAATATTTTGTAATATATACTACAGCCTTTTTTTCATCAAAATCACCACAAATAAGAATATCAATTATATTTTCATATATCATTTTTTTATATTCTTGCATAATATCATCCATAACAAGATTATTTACATCATCATAAGTACCTAATGTACTTATTCCAAGTGGTGTTCCTTTACCTATTTCTTTTAAACCACATGAAACAATATATTGCTGAGGATCATCATCCATTCTATTAATTTTAGATAATAATATATCCTTATTTTCTTCAAAACTTTTATTTTCAAATAAAGGATTAAATATAACTTCACTTAAAAATTCAATATTCCTTTCAAATAAATCATTCTCTCTTGCAAGATATAATGGATTTATAATTTTAGATCGTATTTCTAACACATGACTTTTACCAAAACCTACCGTTTGAGCACCCAATGTTGCTCCATACAAATCATCTTGAACTTCACTCATTTTTTTCTTTGTATTATATTTTTCGCATCGATCCATTAACATAAGAGCTAACAATGACCTTGACGCAACATTTTCCTTTTCTAATTGACATCGGAATCGAATACTTATTCCTACATCTTTAAATTTTTTTGATTGTATAAAATGTACATTAACACCATTTTTTATTTGCATAAAAATTCCTCCATAATAAATATTATTTACTACTTTTCTGTATTTATATCACAAATCACTTCATTTATCACTATTCGTATAAAAAAACGCAAAGAAAACTCTTTACGTTTTACATTTCATCCATATCTTCATATTGAACTAAAACTTCTCTAGGCTTTGAGCCTCTACTTGGACCAATAATTTTTTGTTCTTCCATTACATCAATCAATCTTGCAGCTCTTGCATATCCAATACTAAATTTTCTTTGAATTAATGATGTACTTGCCTTACGATTCATAATCACAAATTTTTTTACTTCTTCATACAAAGGATCTGCACTTTCCTGCGTTATTGCATAATCATTATCCACAGCCTCTAAACGTAAAAAAGCATCTTCATATTTAGGTTTTCCTTGCGCACTTACATAATCACATATATGTTGTACTTCATCATCACTTACAAATGCACCCTGTACACGAATTGGATTTGTTTCACCAACTGGAATATATAGCATATCTCCATAACCCAGTAATTTTTCTGCACCCATTTGATCTAAAATAGTACGTGAATCCACAGCACTAGAAACTGCAAATGCAATCCTAGATGGAATATTTGCTTTAATGACACCAGTAATAACATCTACACTAGGTCTTTGAGTTGCAACAATTAAATGGATTCCTGCTGCACGTGCAAGTTGTGTAATTCGCTGAATACTTGCTTCTACTTCTTTTGCTGCAACAAGCATTAAATCAGCTAACTCATCAATAATAACAACAATCCAAGGAAGCTTTTTCAATCCTTCTTTTGGATGAGCATTAATATAAGCATTATATCCTGCAATATTGCGTACTTTTGCTGAAGCAAATAATTCATATCTTTCATCCATCATATTGACAATAACTTTTAAAGCCCTATTTGCTTCTTCGCCATCAGTAATAACAGGCCCTAATAAATGTGGAATTTGTTTATAAGGTGTAAATTCCACTTTTTTTGGATCTACTAGTAATAGTTTAACCTCATCTGGTTTTGCTCTCATAAGAATAGAAGTAATAATAGAATTAACACAAACACTTTTTCCACTTCCAGTAGCTCCAGCAATTAACAAATGCGGCATTTTATTTAATTCACCATATACGCAATTCCCCATCAAATCTTTTCCTAACGCAAACATTAACTTTTTTTCTTTATATTTATCTGGTATTGATTTTAGCAATTCCTTCATCGATACAGCCGTTTTTTCCACATTCGGTATTTCGATACCTACAGCACTTTTACCTGGAATTGGGGCTTCAATACGTATATCCTTAGCAGCTAATTCCATCTTAATATAATATTGTAAATTACTGATTTTATTAACTCTAACCCCTAAATCCGGTTTTACTTCAAACTTTGTGACAGATGGACCAATATGCGTTGCAATTAATGTTGCCCCTACACCAAATTCATTAAGTATCTCGATTAATCGTTGACCATTTTCATTCGCTGATTTAATATTTACAATGCTTTTTCCTTTTTTTCCTGTATCAGCCAATAAGTTTAATTTTGGTAATTTATATTTTGACCAATCTTCTGTAAAACTAGATTTAAATTCATCTTTATGTCCAATCGTGTCTTCAATTATACGTTGATTCTCTTTTTTCTTTTCTTCCTCTTTATTAGCCTTTGCTCCTATTACTAAAGTATCATCAAATTCATCATCTTCGTCTTCTTTAGATGATGTAGTTCTTCCATCAGTAACAATATCAAATTCATCATCTACATCTAAAAAAGATACTTGTCCTGGACGAACTCTACTTTCTAAATCGATTTTTCCAAGCATACTTGTATTCTTCGATTCATATATATCAATATAATCATCTTTATTTATTTTATTTCTATTTACCTTTTTATTTTTTGTTTGTTTTTTTATATTAGAAACAGATTCTTTTGTATTCGTTATCCCCTTTTGAATATATGAATAAATAGGACCTGAAACAATTAAAATTATTCCTAAAATAATCGCTGCAATAATAATAATTTTAGTTCCATCATAATCTAATAAGAACGTAAATATTGAAACTAAAAAAGCTCCTATAATTCCTCCACCACTTTGAACTCCATGAAATACATCTGAACTATGGCTAAGAAAGTGGGATAGAATATCCATCCCACTTAATGTTTTATCACTAGGTAAACTTGCCGAAAGAATCCATGCAAATAAAAACGAAATAATTCCTATGCTATATTTTAATTGTACTTCATGAATGTTTTTTTTAAACATCCACAAAATAGAAAATAAAATAATAATACCATAAACAATACCATATAGATTTCCAAAAATATATTGTACAATTCCAGTCATTAATTGACCTAAAAATCCTATTTTCAAACTTCCAATAAGACATAAAGATACTAGAATCAAGGCATATATATATGTAAGAATCTCATCTTGAACAGCTTGGCGCTTTTTCTGTGATTTCTTTGTTTTTTTCTTTGTAGCCACTATGCCCTTTCCTCCTTTAAAGCAATTAATTAATTTCCATAATTACAGGTAATACCATAGGCCTTTTTCCTGTTTCCTTTAATAAATATTTTGTTATTTTATCTCTTGCTTCGCCTCTTACTGTCAAGTTATCATATCGATTCTCTACAACTGCTTTTTCGATACAATTTTCCATAATATTTCCTACTTCTTTAATAATGTAATCGGCATCTTTTAAATAAATTAATCCTCGAGTTTGAACATCTGGACCATTTGAAATTTCTTTCGTTTTATGATTTACTCCTACTCCTATAATCATAACCCCATCTGTTGATAAAACTTCTCGATCTTTTAAAACAACTCCTGTAACATCCCAATTTTCTTTTCCATCAATCATTGTGTCTTCTAATTCAAGATGTTCCGATACATTTTGTAAAATTTTACCTGTAAATGTTGCAATCTGTCCATTTTCTAAAATCAAAATGCGATCTGGTGAATATCCCATTTTTAATGCCAAATTCGCATTAACATATAAATGTCGATATTCTCCTTTTACGGGAATGTAATACTTGGGTTGGAATAAATATAACATCATCTTCAAATCTTCGCTACTTGGGTGCATTGATAATACTGTCTTAGAATCTAATGTATATATCTTTCCGCCTTCTTTATAAATTTCGTTTTCCATATTATTAGCATCTAATTCAGTTCCACTAACAATTGGGCTTGCAACAATAATAGTATCACTTGTACGGAAACTTACATGTCTGTCTTCATGATTCGCAATATTGGTCATAGTACGGAATAAATTTTTTCCATTTCCACTAATCAATACAACAACATCTTCCATATCATCACGAAAGTCTTTTTCAGATACTTCCATATCTTTTGGAACTATATAGTATTTCATAGATTCTAAATGTTTCAATAAATCTCGAATACCTTTATCATGAAAATAAATCTTACGATTGTATTTCTTTGTTAATTCAATAATTTCAATAATTCTAAATAAACTCTGTGCATAAGAAGAAATAAGAATACGCTTCCCTTCACTCTGCTCAAAAATAGGTTCAATTAATGATGTAATACGATGCTTTGGAGCCGTATGCCCTTGTCTATCTGCAGCTTGTGATTCACAAAGTAAACATAATACGCCTTTTTTTCCAATGTCACTTAATTCATTTAAATCACACAAAAACTCATCCTGTAACATATCATAGTCAATGATGAATTCTCCTGTATACACGATATATCCCTGATCTGTATTAATGGCAATACCAAAATTATCTGGGAATGCATGTGTCATTGGAAATGTGCGTACTTTTACTCCGCCAATCATCTGTTTACTGCATCTCTTTAAACGATGAATCTTTGCATTTTTAATTCCTTCTTTTTTTAGAATATCATGAATGATATGTGCAGTTAAGGCTCCTGTATAGATAGGTGCATTAATTTGTTTTATCAAATAAGGTAATGCTGCAACCACATCATCATGCGCATGCGTAATAAAAATCCCCTTTACTCTATCTTTATTTTCAACTAAATATGAAAAATCCGGAATAATAAATTCTACTCCTAACTGTCCAGTATCTGGATACTTCAAGCCTGCCTCTATAACGAAGATTGCATCATTAACTTCAACAACAAGCATATTTTTCCCGTCTTCATCAAGACCTCCAAGCGCAAAAATGCGAACTTGATCCATAATAAAATCCTCCTTTTAAAATTATGATTATATGATGTATGAATAATTTTTTTCAATTACAAACTTATATAAATCTGAGTATATTATACCACGATTATATAAAAAAATGATAAATGAATTAAGTTTTATTAAAATAAAAAAAGTGATTTCTCACTTTTTATATTTGCTCACCATCTAAAGAAAATGTCTTACATCCCGTGATTTTAACATCAATAATATCTCCTGGTTGTGCATTTTTTGCTTTGAAGTTAACAAGCTTATTTGTTTCTGTATAACCACTTAAAATATTTTCGTTTTTCTTACTTACTCCGTCTACTAACACTTTAACTGTCTTACCTAAATAAGCATTGTTCTTTTCATGTGCAAATACGTTCCAGCAATCATTTAATTCTTGTAAACGTCGTTGTTTCACTTCAAAAGCTACATTATCTTCCATTGCTGCAGCTGGAGTACCTTCACGAGGTGAATAAATAAATGTAAATGCATTATCAAATTTGCATTCTTTAACTAAATCAAGTGTATGTTGAAATTGTTCTTCAGTTTCATTTGGAAATCCTACAATAATATCAGTTGAAATTGCACAATTAGGAATACGTTCTTTAATCTTATGGAATAATGTCAAATACTGTTCGCTAGTATATCTTCTACCCATAATTTTTAAAATTTGATCATCCCCACTTTGCACAGGTAAATGAATAAATGGCATAATATTATCATATTTTGCAATAATATCAATCATTTCGTCCGAAAAATCCCAAGGATGACTTGTAGTAAAGCGGATTCTATCAATTCCAATTTTTGCTACTTCCTCTAATAATTTAGCAAATCCTCCATCAATACGCAAATCTTTTCCATACGCATTCACATTTTGTCCAAGTAATGTGATTTCTTTATATCCTTCTTCTTTCAACTGACGTACTTCTTCAAGAATATCTTCCATATAACGTGAACGTTCTTTCCCTCTAGTATAAGGAACAATACAATATGTACAAAATTTATCACAACCATATATAATATTTACCCATGCTTTACTTTTACCAAAGCGACGGACAGGTAAATTTTCAATAACATCGCCTTCTTTTGACAAGACTTCTACGCTTCTTCTATGACAAGACATTACTTCATACAATAATTCAGGTAATCGATGAATATTATGAGTACCAAAAATCAAATTCACATGTCGGTATTTTTCTAATAAAACTTGAACAATTTCTTCTTCTTGCGCCATACATCCACATAAGCCAAAAACCAAATCAGGATTTTTTTCCTTCAAATGTTTTAAATGTCCTATTTCTCCAAGAACTTTATCTTCAGCATTTTTTCTAATAGCACATGTATTTAATAAAATCAAATCAGCTTCTTCTGGTGTATCTACTGCACTGAATTTTAATTCTTCTAAAATCCCAGCTAAGGTTTCTGAATCACGTTCATTCGCTTGACATCCATAAGTACGTAAATAATATTTTTTACCTAAGCCTAAATTTCTTACTTCAACAGGAATTTGAAATAAGCTTCTTTCAATAACTGCTTCTTTTTTTGTTCTTTTTTGTGCTTCATGCAAATTTGGAAGAGCCCATCCTGGCTGTTTTTTCATTTTTACTCCTACTTTCTTAAAATTTATATTATAATTGCTTATTATAAACAATGTTGTAAACCAAAAAAACCAAGTATATTTACTTGGTTTATTGAGAGATTGCTTCTACTGGGCATGCAGATACACAGCTACCACAGTCAATACAAGTTCCTTCATCACATTGTGATTTCCCATCACCATTCATTGATAAAGCACCAACTGGGCAAACTCCTACACATGCACCACAACCGATACAAGCATCAGCATTTACATTAACTGGCATTATGTATTCCTCCTTTATAACCATAACTATTATATCAACAAGTGCTATTTCATGCAAGCTTTTAATACCAAAACTAGCATTACAACTAAAAAAGTCATACTAATGTATGACTTAAATTTCTATATTTTCAGGTCTAATTTGTATTCTTTTTATATCAATAGCACGATTTGTTTGCTCATCAATTTCCACAATTGCTCCACAAAAAATTCCTTCACCGTTTGCAATGGTATACTTTGTTTTTTCGTTTGTAGTAAAATGAGTAACAATTTCATGTACATCTCTACCTAAAACACTCGTATATGCACCACACATTCCTAAATCAGTAATAGCAGCACATCCATATACAATTCGATCATCAGCTGTCTGCACATGCGTATGAGTACCTACAACAGCACATAACTGTTCAGCAAAGCAATATGTAAAAGCAATTTTTTCACTTGTAGCCTCTGCATGCAAATCAACTAAATAAATATCAGCATCTACATCATGTAAAATATCATCCATACAATAGAATGGAGAATCGACTACATTGTTCATCCATACTTCCCCACATAGATTAGATATGGCTACACGTTTCCCTTTTACTGTAACTACTGCTGTGCTTTTCCCATGTTGTGTTGGAGTTAAGTTTGCAGGTCTCACCAATTGATCTGTTTCATTAATAAACTGCAGAATATCATTTTTAGAAAATGTATGATTCCCCATTGTAATAACATCTATCCCGTAGGATATTAGTTGATTAAAAATACGTCTAGTAATTCCTTTCCCATGAGCAGCATTTTCACCATTTGCTATTATCAAATCAATATTATATTTTTCTTTTAAAATAGGAACCTGTTGACGAACCATTTCTCTTCCAACAGCCCCCACGATATCTCCAATAAATAAAACCTTCATAATCTTATTTTGCCAACTCGCAAGATCTTGTTTCCCGAATTACTGTAACTTTAATTTGACCTGGATAAGTCAATTCAGCTTCAATCTTGTCTTTAATATCTCTAGCCAATTTATGACATGCTAAATCATCTACTTTTTCTGGAACAACCATAACACGTACTTCGCGTCCTGCTTGAATTGCATATGAGCTTTCCACTCCATCAAATGATTTTGTAATATTTTCTAAATCTTCTAAACGATTAATATAATTTTGTAATGCCTCATAGCGTGCTCCTGGACGAGCAGCACTAATAGTATCTGCTGCAATCACTAAATTACTGATTAAATATTTAGGTTCTACTTCCCCATGATGGGATTGGATAGCATTCAGTACTACTTCCTTTTCACCATGTTTTTTACAAAATTTATAGCCTAATTCGATATGACTTCCTTCAACCTCAAAATCCATCGCCTTCCCTATATCATGTAATAAACCAGCACGTTTCGCTAATTGTTGATTAAGCCCTAATTCAGCAGCCATCATCCCAGTTAAATGAGCTACTTCCATACTATGCTGCAATGCATTTTGACCATATGAATAACGGAATTTTAATCGTCCGATCATCCGTATGATTTCTCGATCCATTTTTCCTATACCCAATTTAAAAACAGTATCTTCTCCTGTTTTCATAATATTTGCATCCATTTCTTTTTTTATTTTATTTACAACTTCTTCTATACGTCCTGGTTGAATACGACCATCTTTAATTAAATGTTCTAAAGCAAGTCTTGCAACTTCACGACGTATTGGATCAAAACAAGAAACAGTTATAGTCTCTGGTGTATCATCAATAATCAAGTCAACCCCAGTAGCCTGTTCAATAGCTTTAATATTACGTCCTTCACGCCCAATAATTCTACCTTTCATTTCTTCACTAGGTAAAGCAACAACAGATACAGTACGATCTACTGCTTCATCTTGCGATAATCTTTGAATACTTAATGCAACAATATTACGAGCAGTTTCATCTGCTGTAGCTTTTGCCTCTTCTTCTTTTTCTTTAATGTATCCAATAAGTTCTTTTTCCATTCTTTTTTCAGTGATTGCAAATAATTCTTCCTTTGCTTCACTCGTAGACATTGCAGCAATACGCTCCAATTCTTCTACTTGTACATCAATTTTTGCTTGTAACTCTTTATCTTTTTCATCTAGCATTGCTAATTTATCAGCCAATTGCGTACTTTTTAAATCAATTTGCTTTTCTTTATTAGTTAATGTTTCATCACGAAAATTCAGATTATCTTCACGACGTAGAAGTTTATTTTCCATATCTGTAACTTCTTGTTTACGCTCTTTAATTTCTTTTTCAGCAGCAAGTTTTAATTCATGTGCTTGCGTACGACCATCCAATACCGCTTGTTTAATAGTTGCATCTGCTTTTGCATCTGCCTCTTTTAATAACATTTTAGCTTTTTGTTGATCCTTATTTAATCCTATTTTTGAAACAATAAACATCAATCCAATTCCAATAATTAGACCTATCAATGCCGACAAAAAGATGACTGCATTACTTCCCTGCATAATACTTATCCTCCATTCGTCATAATTGAGAATTTTTATTCCCTAATATATATTGTACAAAAAAACATAATATTTCTCAACAAAAATGTTACAGTTTTCATAAATTATGATTACGCACATTCAAAAAAAAGAAAATAGCAATATAAAATCATATTACTATTTTCCACATTCTAAATTACAACAATCTTTCTTCTACTAATTTTTCGTTTAATTTCATTTTTAGTTCTTCCATCAGCTCAAGATTATTTTTTATTGAATTTTTTGCTGCTTCTTTTCCTTGTCCTAATTTTTCTCCATTATAAGAAAACCATGCACCACTTTTCATAATAATATCGCGATCTACACATAAATCAATTAATTCTGCAATATATGAAATTCCCTCTCCATACATAATTTCAATTGATGCTGTTTTAAAGGGAGGAGCAACTTTATTTTTTACAATTTTAACATTTACTTTATTGCCAATAATATCACTACCGTTTTTTATTGCTTCGCTACGACGTATATCTAAACGTACACTTGAATAAAACTTCAATGCTCTTCCGCCTGGTGTAGTTTCTGGATTACCATAAACAACACCTACTTTTTCTCGGAGTTGATTTATAAAAATAGCAGTACATTCACTCTTATTCATAACACCACTTAGCTTACGCATTGCTTTTGACATCAAACGAGCCTGTAAACCTACTTGTGAATCACCCATTTCTCCATCTAATTCAGCTTGTGGAACTAATGCAGCAACAGAGTCTACTACAACCAAATCAATAGCTCCACTTTTTACTAACATTTCTGTAATATCTAACGCTTGTTCACCACTATCAGGTTGCGATAAAATTAATTCATCAATATTTACACCTAACTTCTGAGCATAAATTGGATCAATCGCATTTTCAGCATCAATAAATGCCGCTCTTCCTCCTTTTTTTTGAATTTCAGCAATTGCATGTAATGCTAAAGTTGTTTTTCCACTTGATTCAGGACCATAAATTTCAATAATTCTTCCTTTTGGATATCCTCCAATGCCTAATGCTTCATCTATTTTTATTGATCCACTACTAATTGCATCAATTTCTACTGCTGCACGATCTCCAAGTTTCATAATGCTACCTTTGCCATATTGCTTTTCTATTGCCTTTATAGCATCACTTAGTAATTCATCTTTTTTTTCATCTACTGTTATTTCTGATTTCTTTTTTTCACCCATATTATCTACCCTTTCTATTTTATTAAAAGGTTCACAACTTTATTAATAATAAATTGCACTGCATATTCACGAACATCATTCCGTGACATATTTAATTGTAATTCATATACATATATATTTTCTTCTATAGCCACTCCACAATAAATCAATCCTACCGGTTTATTTTCCCATGCTATTGGCCCTGCATTACCTGTAAAAGATACACAAACATCTACATTCATAATTTTTTGTGCTTTTTCTGCCATTTCAATTGCACACTCTTTACTTACAACTCCATATCTTTCTAATTTTTCTTTATCAATACCTACTATTTTATTTTTTAATTCTGTTGCATAAGTAACAAGTCCACCTTTTAATACTGAGCTTGCTCCTGAGACATCTGCTAAATGAGCGCAAAACAATCCAGCAGTAAAGCTTTCACAACTTCCTATTGTCAATCTTTTACGATTTAAAATTTGAATTAAATCTTCCGAACCATACTCGTTCTTCATCACATAGTCTCCATTACTACATCTTTTAATTTAACAAAATAAATAATTCCACTATATACTGAAGTTATTGTTGCTGCCCACACTAATATTTGATCCATTGGAATATTTATAAGTAGAAATGGCACATTATGTAACATAACAAATATAATGGCAAACATTTGCAATACTGTTTTTACTTTTCCAGGCATACCTGCAGCAACAACTTTTCCTTTTGAACTCGCTGACATGCGCAATCCATCAACAATCATATCTCGCCAAATCATGATAATCACCGCAATCACTGGAACACGATGATGAATTGCAAACAAAATAAACATCGTATTAACCAATAATTTGTCAGCTATTGGATCAATAAATTTCCCAAAAGAAGTTATTAAATTATATTTTCTTGCAATCATTCCATCCAAATAATCCGTAAAAGATGCAATTGCAAATAAAATAAAAATAATAATTTCCTTCCACTCAACAACCAACATTTCACTCATATTTGCACTAAATGTAAATGCAATTCCAAAATCCATGAACAAATATACAGTTGCAATTATTGGAACTAATATTACTCTAAAAAGAGATAATTTATTTGGAAGATTCATATACATCACCTACTACAAACACTAATGTACTTCCTAC
>JARHZK010000178.1 GCA_029258245.1 Longicatena sp.
GTGATAAAATTTTTAATGGACATAAAAATCCCTCCTTCATATATGTGTTTTGTGATAAATTCATTTTATATGAAAGAGGGATATTTTTATAAACTAAAAAATAAGAGAAATCTTAGAAAACACAGCATATTTAAAGACTGACACAATAAACGTTAAAGAAGAAACAAATATGTTTAAAGAAATTTATAAACACAGTAAATGTTAAAGATCGTCCACAACACAATAAGTGTTAAACTATCAATTAAAATAAATATAGAAAACCAATTGACTGTAATGGCTTACAGTGATAGAATGTAAACGCATTCTTACTTTTTGATGAATATAATTGTACAGATGTAGAATGGAGGGTATGCACATCATAATTATAGTATTTGTGTAATGATTTCATAATTTATGGGGATGATTATGAAAAAAGGATTGCTGAATGATTTTAATAATATGAAATATAGTCTAATATTATTAAAATTATATTCCCAAGAAAGGTAAGCTATTTGAATAGGTAGAAATTATATGAAAAGTAAAATATTAAAAGTTGGACTATGTTCAGCAATTGCATTAGGAATTGTAACACCAAATACATTTCAACTACACGCGAATGAAGTGAATTTAAAAGATGGTCTAAAAGATCATTGGAATTTTGATACATTGAAAAGTATTGCGGGAGAAGGAACCACTGCAACAAAAAATGGAAAAGTTGACATTGTTGATAGCGGTAATAAGGTCTTTGGTAATGTTTTAAGATTTGGCAATGGAACAGGGAATTATATGAAATTATCAAATTATATTAATACAGGGAAAGATAATACATCATTTTCGATGTGGTATCGATACGATACTAAGATTCAAGGGGATGATGCATCGAAATCAGCCGTTTTATTGCAACATGAAGACAAAGATTCTTTTAAAGGACGCTCTTTATTAACATTGAAAGGTGATGGTAAGTACAATACCTATATTAATGAAACTAATGTTAATTCAGAAAAATCTGTGACAAAAGGTGATTGGCAACATATTACGATTTCATTGAATCAAAAAACTAAAAAAATAAAATTTTATATTAATGGAGAATTTGATTCTGAGAAAGATTTAGGAAATAACGCAGTAAATGAAATATTATCATTACGTTTAGGTTCACATAAAGAGGATAATAACACTGATCCTCATCCAATGCGTGGAGATGTAGATGAATTTTATGTTTATAATAAATCATTAAATGATAAAGAGGCAAAAGCGCTATATGAGGTTAAAGCTAAAGAACTATATAAAATTGATTTAGCGAAATTAATTGATGAAGGACGACAATTATTAAGTAATGAAAAATTAGATCATTCTGCTCTTGAAGTAGCTAATTTAACAAAAAATTTAGAGAATGCCGAAAAAGCAGAAACATTGGATGAAATGAAGTCTGCATATGCAAAATTACAAGATTCAATTAATACATGCAAAGCATTAATTCCTGTAAAATTGACAATTAATAAAGATCGTGTAGAAAGAACAATTGATACGAAATCAATTTTTGGTATTAACCATCGCTATGCATTTAATGGATATGGAACATTCGATTCTCAAACGATGAAAATGAAAAA
>JARHZK010000202.1 GCA_029258245.1 Longicatena sp.
TCTTAGGTGGAGATCACTTAGGTCCATTAACATTTGCTTCTAAACCAGAAGCAGAAGCAATGGAAATGGCTCGTGAATTAGTACGTTGTTATGTAGCTGCTGGTTTCACAAAAATTCATATTGATACAAGTATGAAAGTTGCTGATGATGATCCAAACACTCGTTTAAGCGATGAAACGATTGCACGTCGTGGTGCAGAACTTGCACGTGTATGTGAAGATACATACCAAGAATTATTAAAATCAAATCCTGATGCAATCCGTCCTGTATATATCGTAGGTAGTGAAGTACCAATTCCTGGTGGTGCTCAAGATGCTAATGCAGGAATGCAAGTAACTCGTGTTGAAGATTTCAAAGCTACCGTTGCTGCATTTGAAAAAGCATTTAAATCACAAGGATTAGATGAAGCATGGAAAGATGTTATTGCTGTTGTTGTTCAACCTGGTGTTGAAGAAAAAGATGCAGGATGTACAGAATATGACCGTGAAAAAGCGAAAGAATTAATGGCATCTATTAAAGATTTCCCTAATTTAGTATTTGAGGGACATTCAACTGATTACCAAACAAAACACAAATTACGTGAATTAGTTGAAGATGGTGTTGGAATTTTAAAAGTTGGTCCAGGTATGACTTATGGAATGCGTGAAGCATTATTTGCATTAGCTTATATGGAAGATGTACAATTCCACGGTAGAGATGAAGAAAAATCACACTTTATTGATATATTAGAAGAAGCAATGTTAGAAGAACCTAAAAACTGGTGTAAACATTACCATGGAAACGATAATGAATTATGGTTCAAACGTAAATTTAGTTTCTCTGATCGTAGCCGTTACTATATGCCAAATCCAAAAGTAGCTGCTGCTAAAGATAAAATGATTGCTAATTTACGTAAAGAAGGAATTTCATTAGCTGCACTTTCTCAATTCATGCCAATTCAATATACAAAAGTACGTGAAGGTGTATTAGCAAATGACCCTGAAGCATTAATCAAAGATCGTATTAAAAACACAATTGATGAATATGTATTTGCATCTCATCAAGAAGAATTGTTTAAATAACATTATAAAACTAATGAACTCCCGTAATTTATTTTACAGGAATTCTCAGACTGTTGACAAATAAGTCAGCAGTCTTTTTTGGTATCATGGTATAATTTATACATAAGTTTAGAGTATTTGTTTATATCTATGAAAAAAAGCAAAAAAGACGATTACATTCTATTAAACACTTAAATGGAAATTGGTCCCACAAGATTACAAGATCCGTAAATTAGCGAAATGTATCAGTTGGTAATTCATTTATCCTTTTCTAAAATAGTTATATAGTTCCGCTGGAAGAGCAAGTATAAAAGTGATAACATTTCCTTTTCTTAGAACCATAGATGATTATGATTTTACATTTCAACCAGATATAAAAGAAAAAAAATAAGAGCACTTATTAAATCCACTTTTTATGAAGAAGCATGAATGTTGTTTTTCGGGTAATTTAGAAACAGGAAGAACACATTCAGCAATTGCTATTACATATACAATAGCAATAAAAACGGAACAGCATATAACGAAAAAACAATAGACAGGAAAATAAAGTTATTTGTAAGTACAAATTATTGATAGTAGATGAAATAGGATTTAATAAAATATCACCATTAGAATCAAAAATATTCTTTCAATCAACAGATGCGATATATACGAAACGATCAACGATTTTTACAAGTAATATATCATTCGATAAATCAAAGATAATATGTAACGACGAATACTTACGAAAGCCATATTTATTCAATATCACTGATCCATCATATCGAATCAAAGACAAATTAACTATCAGAAAAACCAAGAACAGTTAACTGCAACAAATTGGTCAAATTATTTTGACTATTATAACATAACCAATTATCTTCAATTTATTATCACATTAAATTAATATTTGCATGACATATAATATATTATTATAAATGCGTCACTTAAATTTATAATATAAAAAGAAGAAAGAAATTATTTCTCTCCCTTCTTTATAGTATTTATCATTGGTTTCATATTTAACATACGCAACATTATAATTTTTTTTTGGATAACAATTAATAAAGTCACTCTTATTAATCCAATCACTACTAAGAACCTTAGAAAGCCAAACTTGACTGCAACATAAAAGCTACTTTTATAACCTATATTTAATATAATTGTTCGATAATTTATTTCATTTATAACTAATCTACTATTTGATATAAAATCATACAATTTACTTTATATGATAACTATTCTAAGAATGACAATAAATAAAGTAAATACCATAATTAGTACATCTATCGATACTTTCGCAAATATCTTATAAAAAATAAAAAAAGCCATAATGAATAAAATATAATACAATAATGCATACGAAAATGTTATATTCCTATATGCTATATAATTAAAGAAACATTGTATTATAACCATACAAAGTAAGCAAAACAGAAATTTCTTTCCTATTATTTTATAATATGTTTGTTTATTCGTACGTATGACTATGGCATTTTTCATTTCAATATAATAGTAAATCATATCCACCAAGAAATAGCCATTTGCCAATATTAATGAAATTGCTAACATCATTTCAATTGCTCTTTTAGGAAATGTATATATAATCATTGTAAAATTATTAATGTTAAAAACATATACAGCAAATACTTGTATAATAATCATCAGTAGTAAAAAACGATATTTTATAATTTTATTGTTCAACCAAATGACCTTCTTCCATTCTATATGCTTTATTAAAAGGAATATTTGATACACCATCATGTGCACAAATAATAATAGTTTTACCTTCCTTCTGTAATGAATCAACTAATTGATTGAATACTTCCATGCTTTCCTTATCTAATCCTCTTGTCGGTTCATCAAATAAAATAAAGTTTTGATCCTCCATAATCGCTTGAATAATTCCTAATTTTTGTCTCATCCCAATACTAAATTTTTTTACTGGTGTCTTATCATCAAGATCTAGATAAAATTTCTTACATAATGTAGCTACTTTTTCTTTATCGAATTTTCCATTTAATTCCATTAAAAATTGCATATTATATAAAGCTGTCTCATTTTCAATGAAAGATGGATTTTCAATAAAAGCCCCTATTTTAATAGGTTCAGTAGCAATAATTTCACCATCATCATACTTCATCAATCCTGCCATAATTTTTAATAAGGTTGATTTACCACATCCGTTTGTGCCTTGTATTAAGATTAGATCTGATTTATCAATACTCATAATCAGATTCTGTAATACTTTTTTATTCTTAAAACTTTTTGATAACCCTTTTATTTCCATTAACATTAGTTAAATCTCCTCTCTCTGTAATTAAAAAAATAATAATGGTACAATTAAATAGTGAAACACAATATTTAATACGAATGGTATGATTGAATAATATGTCTTTTTATCTTCTACAATTATATAATTAAATAATATTTGATAGAAAAAGAAAAAGCATAAATTCAACATTATAAAGAAAATATATACTGGGATAATAGTCAATGTCTGTATATATATTAATGTTAAAACAAAATACGTTCCTATAAAATAAACGCATAAATCTTTGATTGAGTAACGATTTAATTGTTTGTATAAATTTGTTTTTCCTATTCTGACTATAATATTATTCTTGATTGCTCTTATAGTCCCTACCTTTTTCATCTGATATAAAAGAAATGTGTTATTTACCACTATCGTCACAAGATGACTGGTTATCATCCACTGATCAATTGGTGAAACAGAATTATCTAAAATAAACATTCTTCTATAATATAAATATAGTAATGACAAGACAAAAAATACGAAATATGAAGATTTTAGTAGTTTATAATATAGTTTATCCATCTTGATACTTCCTTCTTATAGTTATAATAATCAATACAATGGCTGCAATCGAATACAGAACTACTCCTCCTGCAAAATTTACAAATCCATAGGATTCATAAATAACTCCTGGAGTTAATAAACTTGTTGGACTTATTGAAGATGCAAGCGATAATGCCTTATCACCCTGTCCTAAAAAAATTCCTAGAATTCCATATAGAGATGAAAATATAGTCATCGACAAAAACAACCACAGAACCATAATTCCCCTATAAATATATTTATTCTTAATAAAATAATTCAATGAGAACCAAAAACAACTAAAAATTCCAGTTCCAATAGAAGCAAATAAAATATAGATAACTAAATTTTTCATTGCATATTCACCAAATATTGGATGTGTATGAACAGGATTTGTAAAATCAATATTTGATTGAAAAAAATGAATATTTGTTATAAATAAAACCTCTATTATCAATCGAAATAAAAAACTAAAGAAAAATAGTTTTATGAGTGTATGACAATAAAATTTTTTATTTCCTATTCTTAATATACATAATTCTTGATGTTTATTATGAAAACTATCATAATATGTGATTAAATGTAACGAAGGAAGTAATGCAAGTAAGAAAATTGTATAGAATATATCACGGCTGGAGTTTTGAATTATGAAGTAAACATCATAACCCATATTTGCATCTGTTGGAATATCAGCTATCATCAACAATATATTTTGAATAATCAGAAATATAAAAATTAGTGCTAAGCCTCGTTTCATTATTTTTTTATTTTCGACAGTCATTATTTTTTCACTCCTCCTAATTAGAATTATAAAAGAAGCAATAAGCTTCCTTTCATTTAAAATATTATTTATGGATTAAATCTAAAAGTAACTCTTCTTTCATCAAATTCATAATTTGATGAACTTACACGTCCTTGTTGTTCAGAACCATTTTTCCCTTTATTTTTATTATAAAACATCCTTGTATTTTGATCTAAAGTTAACTTATAATAAGTCTCTGTTGATCTATTCCCATTTTCAAACAAATCTCCGTAAAGTGCAAATGTATGTGGAGCAGTATTTAAGTTAAAATACGCATATTTTGAATCATCTACTTTCTTTACAGGTTGTGATGGAATTGACCATCCTCCCCATCTTGGAACAGATACAGTAAATATTTCACTCCAAGCTGCAGAAACAGATGTCATAGTCAATAATAGCAAAGCAGAAGAGATAATAGTTTTTTTAATAGTTTTCATTTTTTTTATCTATATGTTAATACATATAACCTTTAAGGTCTCCTTCCTAATCTTCAAAAAAATGTTTAATTCATATGATATCCTTAATCTAGTATCGTATGAACGTTTCTTCTATATAATCAAACTGAGTAACTATAAAATTTAAAAACGTTTTTAGAAATTAGTTACCAAAAAATTATTTTATATTTTTATTTCTAATTATAAAAACATCCTATCTATAGCTTCTTATCAATTATATACTAACAAATTTCCTTTAAGTCAATAATGATGAAGATCATAATTCATTATTACCTTATTTTATTTCAAAATTTAAATCATACATTATTTATCCCATTATACATTATTTATCCCACCCCAATTCTGTACAATAGAAAAATGTTTGCAAACGCTTTCTTATATTGTGATTTCATAATAATATCTAATTAACAATTTGTCAATATTTTTAACATAAATAATTCAATTTTTTATCTAACCGCGTATTGTAAAATGAAACTGGAATTAAGTTTAGATATAAAAAGTTCATAGATGTCGTATTATATTGTTACCACACATTATAAAGGAGACTTCTATGATCGCTATTACTATATCACAAAAACATAAACACCTTTCTTTTTAACATTACGAATTTATTATCAATTCCATTATTAAATTTAATACTGAGCATTCCACATCGAAACGTAATATTGGTAAGACCGATTTTATAAACAGTCTTGCTGCTTCTGTAGGCACATCGACTTCAAGCCATCATCAAAGACGTCACTGTCTCTGTAAGAAGTTCGAATCTTGAGGAACATCTTGAACTATCTGCTTCCGCTGCTTTCCACAAAAGAACTAAGAATCATAAGATTCCTAATAATTCCAAACTAGAGAAAGCTAAAGATTTTATTTCTCTCATTGTGGATGAAATAAAATCTAACGAACTTTCTTAAATTGATGAGACGCTAAACTACTTAAAATTACATGATCCAGATAAAATAAAGAACATGGAGACAGTTTCTACAAAGATCATCTATAACTATATACATGCCGCAAAAATAGCTCTTAAGCCTATTGATTTACCTAGAATGACACGAAGAAAGATCAAAAAATGCTGGAAATTTTACATTCCAAAAAGACAAAAAAGATATTTCTATCCTTGAACATCCTGAACATATCAATGCAAGAGAGGAATTTAGTCATTGGGAAGGTAATCTAGTAACTGATCCAAGAGGTGGACAAAACAAAGTATATCTTGCACTTATAGAACGTAAGACAAGATTCTATTATATGCTGCCCATCACTTCTAAATTAGTTAAAAAAGTCTATATGCAAATCAATATCCTTTATAAATTTTATAGGGATAATTTCAACGATATCTTTAAAACCTTTGCTTTTGATCATGGTAGGGATTATCTATATAGAAATGAAATCAGGAATCAAAGAACGTAGGATCAGCATGTATTTTAGAAGACCGTATCATTCTTATGATAGAACCTCGAATGAAAATTATAATGCTTTCATTCCATATTTTGCGAAAAAAAGAACTGGTATTAACACAATTTCCAAAGAAACGACAATAGCTATCAACGATAAAATCAACAAAAAAAGGAAGATACTTGGATACCTTCCTGCTGAAAAATTATTTTTAGATGAATTATATACTATTGACGTAATACTCGATACGATTTTATATTAATAAATATGAATTTTTTTATTTCTAGTTTGTGCTTGCAATTTGGGATTTTTATCAAATTCTATATGATCATTTTCAAATAATGTTTTTATTGTTTTCTCATAAGAGGAATTCAGACTACCTACTTGTTTGTCAACAGCTTGAGAAGAAACTTACTATTCCTTCTTTTCTTCATAATCATATACACCATTTTCATCAACTATAAGATGCATCTGTTTTAATTTCTTATTAACATAGTCAGCAAAGAAAACATAGATACATGCAGTTGTTGGAACTGCTATAATCATTCCAAATATTCCCCATAAACTATTAAATATAAAAATACAAGCTAACACCCATAGTCCTGGTAAACCAACTGAATTCCCAACTACTCTTGGATAAATAACATTATCTTCAAAATAGCTTAATATTTGATAAAAGACTATAAACCATAAACTTTGCATAGGGTCTTTGGATAACATCATAATAGAGCCAATTCCCATGGCAAACATAGGTCCAAATACAGGCACAAATGAGCAAATTGCTATCAATGTACTAATTAACTCTGGATACGGAAAATGAAATATTCTCATTGACACATAATATATAACCCATAGAATTCCAGCTTCCGTTAATTGGCCACCAATAAATTTTGAAAACACCTTATTAATTCGATGTCCATAATAAAATACTTTATTTGCAGATTCATATCCACAAATTGCAACCACTGTTTTTCTTACTTGACGTAAATAACTTTCTTTTCCACTTAATAAATATAAAGAAAACATAAAAGCTGTAAAAATAACTGCAAATTTAGAAATAAAACTTGTTGCTCCAGATAATAAACCACTAGCGCTTCCAGATAAAAAATTAACTGCATTTGAAAATATTTTTTCCCATGGCATTTCAATAAATTGATTTACTTTATCTATGTTTTCAATACGAAATTCGATATGAAAATAAGCCAATATTTGATCAATGTTCTTTACAATATTCATAAAGAAAGTAGATAAGTTTTGCATTAATGAAATTAATGATTCAATAATACTAGGCAAAATAATACTGATAATTGCACTTACCAATAAAAGAGCCGCAATAAATGTAATAATCATAGAAATTACTCTTCTTTTTCTATACATAAAAGAATCTTTCTTTATATGTTGAATTAAAAATTCTTCTATCTTTTTCATTGGAAGATTTAACACATAAGCTATCATAACTGCATATATCAACGTTTTGAACAAAGATATTATAAATGTTATTCCGTTCTTAAATTCATTCATATGAAATAGAAAAAAAGTTAAACATATAATATATGTAGATAAATACATCCACGGTTTAATTTTATGTATGACTTCATTATTTTTAATTTTTATTTTCATAAAGCTATAACCTCTTTTCTACATTATTATAACATAGTAATATTTATAGTTTATAGCTTTATTTTATATATTGTACCATCTTATTATTTAATACATATAAAATAAATGCTTTTATAAATAGCTCATTACACACAATACGAATTGCTTTTATACTTTTTAATTTTTCATTTTCTTCTATTTGACTATCTTTCAATAATTGATAAATAAAACAAATAACATCTAATTCACTTTCATTTTTTAAATAAGAAATGATTTCGCTAATTGAAAAGTAATGACTTCTAAATTTCTTAAATATCGATTTATGTTTTTCTACAATATTCAATATTTTTTTTACAAATATACTAAATTTCCAAATTCCCATATCAGTTAAATCGCATAAAAAAGCAATTTCTTCCAATATAGCAAAATATGGGTATTCATAATTTTTGTATGGTTCCAATACTTTATCTGCACGATATTGTGAAACTCTTTCTACCATATTAACTGAATTTTCTTTTTCTAATAGTTCTTCGAAATATTGTAATGATTCTTTGAAATATAAATTCCAATATTCAATTGTTTTCAAATCATATTTAGAAAAAGTATAGATTGTACCTATAAATTGATGATATTTTTTCATTGTATCCTGATAACCTAATTGTATATTTCGCTGTATACGATTGTGGTCAAATAATAAAAAACTTCCTAACGTTACATATGGTTGAATATACACGACATCCTTATTAGGTTCATATATTTGTTTTTTTTCAATTGGTTTTAAATCGACTGCAACTATTTGTTCCGCTCCTAAGCTTCTGGCTAATTCAATTGGAATATTATCATAATAACCTCCGTCTATAAAAAGATCCCCATCTATTTCCTTCATTGGAAATGCAGGAAAGCATGATCCACTTGCTATTACATAATCTAAAACCTTATCTTTATCCATGGTTAATTTATGAAAAGCTTGTGGTTTTCTTTTTGAAAAATTAACACACATACATGCATAATCAATTTCACTATCAAAAAAAGCTTTTTGATTATATAAAGGTGTTATAGTATCAATAAATGGAGAAATATCAACACCTTTGTTTTTAATATAGCTATTAAATAAATCACTATATTTTTCTTTTTGAGACAATAACAATTCAATATCTTTATCGAAACTAACTCCATGTTTTATAACATCTTCTACTTCGATCGTATTCCATAAATCATAAGCTCTTTGATAATCATGCTGTGTATAAAGTACACCAATCATTGCACCAATACTAGTTCCGCAAACCAAATCAAACTTAATATTCAACTCATCTAATGCTTTCCACACTCCAATTTCATAGGCTCCTTTACTTCCTCCTCCACCTAAAACAAGTGCTTTTTTCATCTTTATACCACCTTTTTATAATTAAAATTCATTATTTTATACAATAAAAGAGAGATACCACTATTTATATTATTATAATAAATATATTATAAATTAAAATAAGTTTTTAACATTATTCTAAATTATTCACTTACAATTTACATCTA
>JARHZK010000244.1 GCA_029258245.1 Longicatena sp.
GTACAATAACTAAAATCGGTTTAAAAACATTTGTTGATCCTAGAATTGAAGGAGCAAAAATGAATGAAAAATCAAAGGACAATTTGGTTGAACTTATTAATTTAAATAATGAAGAATGGCTATGGTATAAGTCATTCCCTTTAAACGTTGCTTTAATTCGTGCTACATATTGTGATGAAGATGGAAACGCAACTATGGATAAAGAAGCTGCAACACTTGATTCATTGTCAATTGCACAAGCTGCAAAAAATTCAGGGGGTATTGTACTTCTTCAAGTAGAAAAAGTAGTTCAAAATGGAACATTAGATCCAAGAAAAGTAAAAATTCCTGGAATTTATGTAGATGCAATTGTTGTATCTAGACCAGAAAATCATATGCAAACATATGCAAATCAATATAATCCTGCGTTATGTGGCGAAATAAAAGTTCCTGTTGATTCAATTGAACCTATGAAATTAAATGAAAGAAAAATTATTTGTCGTCGTGCAGCAATGGATTTAGATCCAGAATGTATTATTAATTTAGGAATAGGAATGCCTGAAGGAATTGCAAATGTTGCTAATGAAGAGGGATTACCGGGTTTAAAATTAACTGTTGAAGCAGGTGGAATTGGTGGTGTTCCGAATGCTGGAACTGCATTTGGAACATGCACAAATCCAGTTGCAATTATAGATCAACCATATCAATTTGATTTTTATGATGGTGGTGGATTAGGACAAGCATTTTTAGGACTTGCTGAATGTGATAAATATGGAAATATTAATGTATCACGATTTGGACCAAAAATTGCCGGATGTGGAGGATTTATTAACATAACCCAAACATCTCCAGTTGTAGTGTACTGTGGGACATTTACGGCTGGTGGATTAAAAGTAGAAGTTGTTGATGGAAAGATAAATATTTTACAAGAAGGGCGCATTAAAAAGTTTAAAGAATCTGTAGAGCAAATTACGTTCTCAGCAGAGTATGCGAAAGATACAGGTCAACGAGTAATTTACATTACAGAACGAGCAGTATTTGAATTAATTGATGGTAAACTAACATTAACTGAAATTGCACCTGGCATTAATTTGGAGAAAGATATTTTAAATCAAATGGAATTTAAACCTGAAATTGCGAATAATTTAAAATTTATGGATGAACGCATTTTTAAAGATGAACTAATGGGCTTAAGAAAATAATAATTTTTCCAAAATTTTACTAATCATTCCAATAATATTTATAAAAATATAGTTTAGGGTATAGTATTAATAGGAAGTCATATAGGAATATGATGAAGAATCATCAATGTTAGTGTAGATGAAAATTGTTGATATTAGCAGTATGTGATGATTTCATGACTATTTTTATATTTCGTAAAAAATAATATTAATAAAGAATAGTCGAAAAAGCAATGGATTTTCCATTGCTTTTTTATAAATAAAATATATATTTTATTTATATTAATATTGCTAATTGGAATTCTATATTTTAATTTTTAGATTTATATGATTAAAGCAATTGATATGAAATTTTGTATAAAAAGGATGAAAAAATGAAGAAAAAATATATACTATTATGTATAATTGTTCTATTATTTGGCTGTGAAAAAAAGAATGTAGCAAATGATAACAAAAATTATTGTAATGAAGAAAAAGGAGTATGCGGAATAGATGAGGAAAATATACTGGGTTACGATGAATTACGTGATGAAAACCACATATTCGTTATAACTTCAATGGATGAGGCTATTCAAATTTTTGAAAATAAAAAGAATGCAATTCTATATTTTGGATATCCAGGTTGTCCTTGGTGTGGAGAGGCAGTTCCAATTATGAATATTTGTGCAAAAAAATATAATCAAAAGATAAATTATGTGAAAACGAAAGAAAAAAATGGGAAATATTTGTATACAAATCAGCAAAAAGAAAAACTATTTTCTTATATAAAAGATTATCTAGAGTTTGATGAAAAAGGAGAAAAAAACTTATTTGTTCCATATGTAATTGTAATTCAAAACGGTGAAGTAGTTAGTTTTCATTTAGGAACAGTCACTACTCATGATTTCAAAAATCGAACAATGACAGAAAAAGAAAAACAAGAATTAAGAACTATTTATGATCGAATGTTTAGCAATGATTAATGTAAATAAATATATATATTTATTGATTCCGCAGTGATTGTATTTTTCACGCGATTAGAAATGTAGGACTTTTGTATTGTCTTTTACATTTAAATTGAGTAAAGTCTGGATAATTAATTTCACGAATGCCACCATAATCACATTTCTGATAATTTGTATACTCAAGAAATAAAGAAAATTTTTAGTGATAGTGCTATCTATGGATTTTTATTTCTTTGTCAATAGTAAAAAGTTGTTTACTTATAGTTTTAACAAAAGCTTTTTAGTGAATTTATTAAAATGACTAGTTTCAATAATGATTATTTCATTAAGAGTAGGCGTGAATAAAAATTTAATGACGATATAATTGTATTCTTTTCCATTTGCAATATCGCTTAAAAGATATTTTATCATCAAACAAACAATAGATTAATGTAAGAAAAAAATTCGTTAGAAGTTATGAAAAGACTGAATTTTATTTTTTATTATAGAACTGGAAATTGCTTTTTCAATTCAGAGAAAAATTATTTATTAAATTTTCTCTTTTTTGAACAGGATACTTGTGATATAATTAACATGATAAAAAAAACACAAGTTGAGATTTGGTTTTATGGAAAAGGAGTGCAATAAGATTATGTCATTGTTTGAGCATGAAGCAAGACAATTTAAATTTGATGTATTAAGAGAAGTAAGTAAACGTTCGTTTGAAGGAAAAATTGATGAGGATACATGTGATGAAATAGCAAATTTATTAATTCCAGGTAAACATGCTGATTTTCGTTGCTGTATTTACAAAGAAAAAGAAATTATTAGACAAAGAACGCGTATGGCACTTGGAAAAAATCCAGTACCTGTAGAACATGATAACAAAAAACAGATTGTAAGAGTTATTGAGGCTGCATGTGATGGATGTAGTATTCATAAGTATCAAGTAACGGATAATTGTCGAAAATGTATGGCAAAAGCTTGTTTATCCGCATGTAAATTTGATGCAATTCATATGGGGAATGATCATGCTTTTATTGATTTTGATAAGTGTAAAGAATGTGGAGCCTGTTTTAATGCATGTCCATTTAATGCAATCGTAGAAACACCGCGACCTTGTATGAACAGTTGCCCAGTTGATGCAATATTTATGGGAGAAAGTGGATTAGCTGAGATTGATGAAGAAAAATGTATAAATTGTGGTGCTTGTGAGGCACATTGTCCATTTGGAGCTATCGAAGATATATCTTGGATGGTTAATGTGATTGATGAATTGAAATACGGTACTGAGATGTTTGCAATCTTTGCACCCGCCATTCAAGGACAATTTGATCATGCAACTTTGCCACAGATCAAAGAAAGTATTCGTATGTTAGGATTTAAAGATGTTTTTGAGGCGGCGATTGGTGCTGATGCAGTAGCGTGGTATGAAAAAGAAGATGCAAAAAAACATAAAAAGGAAATGAAAAAGATTACAACATCATGTTGTCCTGCTTTTGTGAATTTAGCAAAGCAACATTTTCCTACTGTATATGAAAACAATGTGTCACATATAGTAAGTCCAATGGTAGCAACATCTAGATATATAAAAAAGAATCATCCAAAGGCTAAAACCGTTTTTATTGGTCCTTGTGTGGCAAAAAAACAAGAAGTCCAAGAAAATGATGTTGATTATTGTTTAACATTTGAAGAGATTGGTGCAATGTTTATCTCTAAACAAATATGGCCTGAAGAAGTGGTACCTAGGGAAGAAGATACTGCATCTATGTATGCACGTAATTTTTCAATAGGTGGAGGCGTTTCTAAAGCTGTCCTTGAAGCTTTAAAGGAAAATGATGATGAAATTGTGAGTACATTATATGCGGATGGAAGTTATGAATGTAAAAAACAATTATTACTTATGAAAGTAAATCGTTTTCAAGCTGATATTTTGGAAGGAATGGCTTGTGAAGGTGGATGTATTTGTGGTCCAGCGACAATTGAATCTCCGATTAAGGCAAAAGCTAAAATGTTGAAGGAAAATATGATTATTAAAGATAAGACAATTGCATCTACATTAGAAAAATTTGATTTTTCTGATATTGATTTACATCATTAATAACATTGAATATGCATAAAAGCTATTTAATTGACATGATTTGACAAATATCTTTTTTACGTATTATATAATGATATTGGTGATAAAGAATGATTGAATTTTTTGCGGTAAAGAAGGATTTTTATGAATTTTGTTTAATTCATTCAAGGATATTTGAAAATGTAAATTTGACACGAAATCAAATGGAATTAATGTTCAATTCAATTGACGTAGATATGCTATATAGCAGTTCATTATCATATTTTGGAGAATTTATTCATCGGAAAGACAATTGTTTAATTTTAGATGATCGATTGCAGAATAAAAAATATACAATTATTTGCGAAAATAGTTGTATTGTTTTGGATTCAAAACATAATCCTTTTATTAATATTTTAAAGAGAAAATATAGGTATTATTTTATTATAAATAAATGAATAATTGTGAATAAGTATTGAAAATCCACAATAAAAATAGTAAAATGTAAGTAATGTAAGGAGGATTACATATGAATTTAGGTAGTTCAATTTTATTCACATTAGTAGGATTGATTATTGGTGGTTTTTTAGGATTTTATTTCACAAGAAAAAAATTTGAGAAAGAGTTAAAAGAAAATCCACCAATTAATGAAAAAATGATTCGTGCTATGTTCTTACAGATGGGAAGAAAACCTTCTGAAGCACAAATTAGACAAATAATGAAGTCAATGAATGCCAATAGATAAACACGGAAATCCGTGTTTTCTTTTTATATACATTTGTTATTTGAAAGTTACAAGCATATTATATTGGATAAAAATGTAGTACATGTTATATGTAAAAATTATAAAGAAAATTATACAGATGGTTTCTTTGACTATACTGATTATATTTATAACAATTTTTAGACTTGGATATTTAAAATAAAAAAAAGCAATTATTGATGTTAGTATGATAACAAAATACTGGAAATACAGAGTGAAGTAGACAATATAAGTAATAGTGGTATTAGTAGAAATTTGATTTATGCAAAAATTATAATAGAAGATAAAAGCTTTTATACACTTTATGGAGTTGATTTATATCTTTTACACGAGAATTTATAAATACTTTTCAATTTAATGAAATCATTCGTGGATGCAGTATAATTATTCAACAATTAGTAAAAAAATTTTTTAATTGTTATTCTGACTATATACGGAAAATTAGTGAAATATATATGGTTCGAGATTCAGAAAATTTAGCAAAATGAAATTATAGAATTATGTATAAATATTATCAATTATGATAATAATGATTTTTTCTGCATATGTAATGTGTAAAATGATTTTTAATAAATATTCTAAATATTGAATTATTGAGAAGCAACTGCATTAGTAGTGATTTTACAGTCACCAAGAAATTATCAATTGTGTGATAGATCTAAATAAGCATTGAGTTGTTAACAATAAGTGATTCAAGTAATGATTGATCAAAAAAGCGATAAAAGAAGTTCTGAATTGAAAAAGTGATTTCCAGTTCAGCAAGTTGAAAAAATATGCTACTTAGTCTTACAAATGAAGATTTTATTAATATTTTAGTCATTCTATTTTGAAAATAAGGTGATTTTTTCATATTATGCATTTATAACACAGTGGAGAATATTGTTATTCCCACAAAAAAAGCGGATTATTACAACTTCCGGAATTTTTGAATTTCTAAAACAACATTAGGTTCAATAAATTCATTAGATTAGCAGGTGATTTACCATTGAACTTTTTTGCTTGAATTAATATGAGAAGTTGCAAGATTCATCTTTTTTTACATAGCTCTATTTCATACATACGATAAAATTCTGAGTCTCTATTGAAAATTATGACTTCTACTTCTTCTTGAAATAATTTGATGATAAGACGATTGATCGTACGTAAAGTACAATTAAGCTTAATGGCGGCATTTTTCTTATTTCCATTGGTATTGATAAGTTTTATGATTACATCGTATTTGTATTATGCATTCATTCTTAATCCAACCTTTCTCATAAGGACCTCACTTTCATCTGAGGTCATATCATAAATGTATTTAAGGGCAAAATCAATTTTGATACATTAAGACATTATCATTTTTGATTTATAAAAAATAAAAGAAATTTAATAAAAACTATTGCGTTTTTTATTTAATATTGCTATACTAATAGAGTAATGCCCGAGTGGTGAAATTGGTAGACGCAACGGACTCAAAATCCGTCGGTAGCAATACCATGCCGGTTCGAGTCCGGCCTCGGGCACCATTTGACAAAAATTTAAAATTAATAAAGAGTGTGGATTTATATGATATGTACCTAGAATCTTGGACACATAGATTTATGAATTAAGCTATACAAATGGATGTTTCTCTGTATTTAACAGGAGGCATCCATTTTGTTTTTGCCTGTATTCTC
>JARHZK010000212.1 GCA_029258245.1 Longicatena sp.
CCTTCTGGTATGTCGGGAATAATACCCTTACGATACATTTCAATACATTTCATTTTAAATTCATAACTATAACGCATAATAAAATACCCTCCTTACTGGTTTGTCCAGTAAAGAGGGTACATATCAAATATAGTGTCTTTTTTTATTAAAAAATTTTTATTTAATAACTGAAAAAATAATGAATGTTCATTTCTAGCGTGATATAATTTACAGAAATAATTTAAAAGGCATATAAAATTAAAATTTTTAGTAAACATAGAGATAAATTAGGATTTTCAAATATTTATTCGAGAAGTATAGTTTAGAAAAGAAAAATGATAAGGAAAAATTTAATAGTTTTTCATTTGTATCAAATTGTTTTTTTATGGTTGTGCAGATGATTTGGATTTGTTCAGAAATATGAAAAAAAGACTATCTATTTTAGAGAAAAGGAAAATTGGTATTATTACTATTGTGGAAGAAAGAAAGATACTCAAGAAATATATATCCTGGAGTATTTGTTTCAAATAATAAATTAAGAAAGTGCAAATATAGATTTAATAAATTTCTATTTATGAGTATAATTATAATGAAAAATTTAGTGGAGGTAACTGTTGTGAAAAAATCAAAGAATAAATCAAGCTTATTTTGTATTGCTTCATTCTTTTTTTACATTGCTTCAATCATCGGATTTGTTAGTGGAGACAGTAATTCTATGAGCATAGTATGGTTATGTTTAGGCTCATCATTTCTTTGCTTAGGATCGGTACACATGAAAAAGGAAAATGATGAAACAAAAAGAAATAATAAATAAATCTCAGTTTGTATACGAAACAAAAAGAAAATTTAAAGAGGTATGATTAACATGATTTTTGACTTTAATCCTTGGCAATTAGATGTTGATATTAAATTGACGAAAAAACTATATAAAGAGGTTGATTATTCTACTGATAAAGCGGCTAATATGGAGTTTATAGAAAAATTATCATTAGAACAACAACATTTTTTTAATTCCTTGGGAATTGATTTGATGAAAGTAGATGTTGATAAAACCATTTATGAAATATCCGAAGGTGAAGATACATCCGTACAAAAAATAGATAGAATGTTTGTTAATTTTCTTATAAGAGGAAAAATATTGGCATTACCTAAGTATCAAAAGGATATTTATAGTGATGAAGAAGTGTTTGGAAAAAAATTCCCAGAGTCTATAAAAGTTTTACCTTCGAATGACAAAGATAATTTAAAAGTATTTGATAATGGATTTGGTGCTGGTATTATATTTAAACACCCTTGTTTTTACTATGATGATGAAAATTTCAAGG
>JARHZK010000241.1 GCA_029258245.1 Longicatena sp.
TGAATTACAGCGCAAATACCTTTTAAGGATTCTTCTAAAAGTATCTGGTGTCAAACGCTCAACATATTACTACACTATAAATAAATGCGATAAAGATACTAAAAACGATGGAGTTATGAATACTATCATTGATATCTTTTACACCAATAAAAAACGCTATGGATACCGTAGAATTACTTTAGAATTAGCTAAAAGAGGATATGCAGTGAATCATAAGAAAGTCAAACGTTTAATGGTTAAGATGGGCTTATATGCCTTAATACCGAAAGCTAAATACAAATCTTATAAAAATGTAAGACATATTACGAAAGAAACTTTGATACAAATAGTTGTAACGAAAAATGGTCAACCGATGGATCTGAATTTCATATCGCTGCAGGAAAATTATATTTATCTCCAATTATCGATATACACAATAGAGAAATTATCTCTTTTAATATTTCTAAATCATCTAACTTTGAACAAACACTAGACATGCTTAATAAAGCATTTGATAAACACAAAAATTAAAATGGGTTGATATTACAAAGTGATCAAGGTTTGCAATACCAAATGCAGCCTTATCATGAATTACTAAAAGAAAAAGGAATTATCCAATCAATGTCACGTAAGGGCAATTGTTTAGATAATTCACCAATAGAGAATTTCTTCGGTAAGATGAAGAATGAAATGTTTTCTGGATTTGAATATACTTTCAATTCTTTAGAAGAACTTCAAAAAGCAATGGAAGATTATATTTATTATTACAATAACGAAAGGATCACAACAAAATTAAAAGGATTAACCCCTGTTGAGTACAGAAATCAATCCTTATTAATCAATTCATAGTATACTTATTTTAATTGTCCAAATAAGTGGGTTCACTTCAATAATTATATAGTTTTTTATGAAGAAGAGGAAATATCTAATATATGTAATTTGGCGATAAAGAATCCTATAAAATATTATTATATGGATATTAAGGATATTGTAGATTATGTAAAAAAATTGAAAAAAATAAATATAGGAGTATGTTTAGGTTGTTGATTAAATCACTCTTTGAGCGATTTTTTCTGCCGTATGTTTAAGAACTTGATAATGCTAAAAAGTGGACAAAGTTGTGTTACAAAGCAAAGACAGAAGGTAAACGCGAAATATAGATAGTAAACCAAGATTTTTGGAAGAAATAGAATTTATTCTTTAATTCGAAAAGTCTTTTTGACAAAATAGTCTAGTAAACTTCATAACAATTGATAGCATTCTAGATAGAAAAAAGGTTACCACAAGTAGTTAGTTAGAAATACTGAAGGATTAAAACGTTTATCTAATACAAACCATAATGAGTAATGTTTGAATAATACGAATATGAGGGTAGTATAGAATTATGAAATATTATAAAAGGTGATAAAAAGTGAATCAAGAAATTATAGATCTGTAAGATATAGTGATGATAGTATTATTTTTGTTAAACGTGAAATGAGTGTAACTTGATTAATGAGTTATGCAATATCATGGGTAAAAAGGAAACTATTCCTAATAGTTAATGCAACAAATATAATAGTAAGAAAATTAAAGAATTTATGATACATATTTTCAAGGATGACATAATGGTGATGAACAATGATAAGATTCTTGTAGATGCTCTATATGAAATGACAGAAAAAGAAATCATGGTAAAAAAAGGAACGTGTGACCATTGCCAGCATAAAGACCGCCGGTTTTCCATTCAATAAGACATTGAGATTCATAGAAAAGCAAGAAAACATATTATTCATAGGGTCTCCGGGAGTAGGAAAAACACATTTGGCAACCGCAATCGGAATTGAAGCGGCAAAACACCGATATAGTGTATATTTTATAAGTTGTCGAGAACTCATAGCACAGCTAAAAAAAGCAGAAAAAGAAAATAGACTAGAACAACGATTGAAGGCATTCACAAGACATAAA
>JARHZK010000248.1 GCA_029258245.1 Longicatena sp.
ATGGAAATATGATTGGAAATTGTAATTGCCCAAAAGATGCAGAAACACTTGTAGAGATGTTTATGTATACAAATAGGTAATAAAAAAGGTATTTGGCATTAAGCTCAATACCTTTTTATGTAAATATGATTTGAAAGCCTTGCTAATAAACTAATAATTCTATATAATAAATAAGCACAAAGGTAAAGATGGAGAAAGTATTTTTGTTTGAACTAATAGAGAGTGAATGGCTGGTGGAAATTCATAGGAATGATAAAAAGAAAATGGCTCTGGAACTGTTTTTCTGAATAGTTAAGAAAAAACGTAGCATTGGCGTTAACAATGTTGAGGTGTATGAAAATACATGAATAAAGGTGGTATCACGAACTTTCGTCCTTTGGCGAAAGTTTTTTTATTGAGGAGGTTAAATCTATGTGTAAAGAATGTAAAAAAGGAAAATACTATATCACAACAGCAATTACATATACATCAGGTAGACCGCATATTGGGAATACTTATGAGATTGTATTAACAGATGCAATAGCAAGATATAAAAGACAACAAGGATATGATGTATTCTTTCAAACAGGAACAGATGAACACGGACAAAAAATTGAAGAAAAAGCAAATGAAGCAGGGGTTACACCAAAAGAATTTGTTGACAATGTAGCATCTATTGTGCGTAAAAATTTTGATATGATGAATACATCTTATGATTATTTTGTACGTACAACAGATGATTACCATGAAAAACAAGTACAAAAAATATTTAAAAAATTGTATGAACAAGGCGATATTTATAAAGGAACATATGAAGGTATGTACTGTACACCTTGTGAATCTTTTTGGACTGAAAGTCAATTAGTTGATGGGAAATGCCCAGATTGTGGACGTCCTGTAAAAAAAGCAACAGAAGAAGCATATTTTTTTAATTTACAAAAATATGCACCAAGACTTATCAAACATATCGAAGAACATCCGGAATTCATTCAACCAGAATCTCGTAAAAATGAAATGTTGAACAACTTTTTAAAACCAGGTTTACAAGATTTATGTGTATCAAGAACATCATTTAAATGGGGAATTCCAGTTGATTTTGATTCAAAACACGTTGTATATGTATGGATTGATGCATTAAGTAATTATATTACTACATTGGGATTTGATGCGGATGGAAATCATGGAGAAAATTATAAAAAATATTGGCCAGCAGATGTACATATTATTGGGAAAGATATTTTAAGATTCCATACAATTTATTGGCCAATTATGCTAATGGCACTAGGACAACCATTGCCAAAACAAATCTTTGGACATCCATGGTTACTTGTTGGAGATGGCAAAATGTCAAAATCGAAAGGAAATGCTATATATGCAGATGAATTAGTGCATTATTTTGGTGTAGATGCAGTTCGTTACTTTGTATTACATGAGATGCCATTTGCACAAGATGGAACTATTACATGGGATTTAATGGTAGAACGTGTAAATTCTGATTTAGCAAATGTTCTTGGTAATTTAGTAAACCGTACGATTTCTATGCAGAATAAATATTTTAATGGGGTTATTTCTAATCCACTAGAAAGAGAAGAAATTGATAATGAATTAATTGATTTGGCAATGGCTACTCCAAAACGTGTAGAAGAGAAAATGGATACTTTACATGTAGGAGATGCTATTGATGAAATATTTGCTTTATTAAAACGTTGTAATAAATATATTGATGAAACAACTCCATGGGCACTTGGAAAAGATGAATCTAAAAAAGATCGTTTAGCAACTGTTTTATATAACTTATTAGAAAGTATTCGTATTGCTGCAGTATTATTGAGCAGTTATATGCCAGAAACTGCAGAAAAAATCTTAGATGAGTTAAGTACATCTGAAAGAAGTGCAGAAAGTTTAGAAGAATTTGGAAATTTGGAATGTGGACATACAGTTGATCCAAAACCAGAAATCTTATTTGCAAGAATTGATGCAAAAGAATTTATGGAACAATTAGAAAAAGATAAAGCTGAAGAAGCAAAAAAAGCTAAAAAAGAAACAAAAAAAGAGAAAAAAGAAGAAAATTCTGAAATTTCAATTGAAGATTTTACAAAAGTAGAATTAAAAGTTGGAACAATTGTATCTGCTGAAAAGCATCCAAAAGCAGATCGATTATTAGTTGAACAAATTGATTTGGGATCAGAAACACGTCAAATTGTTAGTGGAATCGCAAGTACATTTAAACCAGAAGAAGTAATTGGTAAAAAAGTAATTGTTGTAACAAATTTAAAACCAGTAAAATTACGTGGTGTGGAAAGTCAAGGTATGATTTTATGTGCTAGTAATGAAAATGACTTGGATATTTTAACAATTGTAAAAGATTTACCAAACGGTACTAAAGTAAGCTAATTATTTATGGATACAAAACAAATCATTTCTTTATATGACGCAATAGGAGTTCTAATTATTGTTGGAATTGCTTTTCTATTAAAAGGAATATTAACAAAAAATATTACTTTCATAATTTTAGGAATAGTATTATTGGTAATGGGAATTACTAGATTAATTATGGTAAAAAAATTTTTAAAGGAACATGATGAAAAATAAAGTTCATCATGTTTTTTTTATTTATATATTGACAGGGAAGTGATTTTATTATACTGTATTAGTGTAATTAATACAGTAATACAGTGGAGGTGATAGAATGTTTTTAATTAATGTACAGAGTAAAACACCAATATTTGAACAATTAAAAAAACAAATATTAGAGTTTATTTCAATTGAAGTTTTACATCCAAATGATAAACTACCTTCTGTTCGATCATTGGCATCTAAGCTAGGTGTGAATCCAAATACAGTATCAAAAGCATATCAAGAATTAGAGGAACAAGGATATATATATACTGTAAAAGGAAAGGGATGCTATGTGTCTGATAATAATACAGATGAACAAATACGTCATGAAAAACTGAAAGAGTTTGAAAAGAAGGTAAAGGAAATGAAAAAATATAATATCGAGGAAGAAGACTTAATTCAAACAGTGAATGAGGTATATAAGGAGGGGAATTTATGATTGAAATAAAATCGTTGTGTAAACAATTTGATACTAATATTGTGTTATCGAATGTTAATTTAACAATTCCAAATGGTAGTGTGTTTGGCTTAATTGGTCCTAATGGAGCTGGAAAATCAACATTTTTGAGATTGTTAACAGGAATATTAAAAGAAGATGTTGGAGAAATATTATTTGATGGAAAAGAAGTATATGAAAACCCTGAGGTGAAACAAAATATATTAATGATTAGTGATGATCCGCATTATTTCTTTCACGCAACAATTAAAGATATGAAAAAGTTTTATCAAGTTTGGTATCCACAGTTTGATGAGATAACATATAGAAAATACTTAGATATATTTAAGCTAGATGAAAATAAGCCAATGAAGAATTTTTCAAAAGGAATGAAGCGACAATCTTTTATTTGTATTGCGTTAGCTATTGCGCCAAGATATTTATTCTTGGATGAAGCTTTTGATGGATTAGATCCGATTATGCGTTTAACATTTAAAAGAGCAATTACAAAATTGATTGAAGAAAAAGAAATGACGATTATTATTAGTTCACACAATTTAAGAGAATTAGAAGATATTTGTGATCAATTTGGTATTTTGGAAAATAATTCAATTAATACAAGTGGAAACTTAGATGAGACAAAAGAAAATATTCATAAAATTCAGATGGCATTTACAGAACCAGCTTCGAAAGACATGTTTGAGACTCTAGATTTATTATCTATCAATATACAGTCAAAAGTAGTAAATATTGTTGTAAAAGGTAATATAGAACAAATTGAATCGTATTTAAAATCACTAAATCCTATTTTGATGGAAGTATTACCAGTGAATTTAGAGGAAATATTTATTTATGAAATGGAGAGAAAGGGGTATCGAAGTTATGAATAAAATCATTGACCGAAATTATCTAAAATATTTATTTAAAAGTAAGAAAAATATTTTAATATTATTATTTATGATTTCTTTTGTTTGTATACCATTTATTAGTATTTTAATGTATTCTGATGGATTAAGAGAATATACAATTCAATATGCAGTTATGATGAGTTGTGTTTTAGCAATGCTATTTTCTGTAGGACTACCAATATATTTGTTTGAAATGTTATATCATAAAAGAAGTTGTGATTTATATTTTTCATTGCCAATAAAAAAACAAACGTTATTCGGTACTATTCTTTTATTTAATTTTATCGTTGTGCTAAGTTGTATAAGCATAAATTATTATATATATATTTTACCATTTTCTAATGTCATTCATACAGAATTGAGTAATATAATGTTTTGTGTGTTGATTCCACTGATTATTGTAATTAGTTGTATTTGTACACAATTACTTGTTACATTTATATGTATTCGAAGTAATAATATTTTAGATACATTATTTATACTTATAGGACATGTATTAGCTCCTTTTGTTATATATGCTGCGATGATTATGTTTTTATCCTCTAAAGCAGATTTGTTTGTATTAGGGAATGGAAATTATATAGCGATGTTAGATACTGTATTTATGCATTTTTTAGAATATACATCTCTGCCATTTATATTCTTTAGTACGATATTTAAGATTTTATATAATCAACAAATGACTAATTTATTCTATGGTGCATATTGGATTGTTTTATCAATGTTAGTGTTTTATTTATCATATCGATATTTTGTAAGACGTAAAGCAGAAGAAAGTGGAAAAAGAACTAGCTTTATATTTGGATATCCATACATTATTACCATAATTATATTTGGTCTTATATTTTTAGCACAGTGTTTACATGGAATAGCAGTAATCGTATTTTTAACAGTTATATTTATGTTATATTTGTTTATGATTTTCTTTTCAAATCGTAGAATTTCTTTGAATTATAGAATGGTAGGATTATTTGTTATTTTAATAATGATTAGTTATGGTATAGGATATGTTTTTGTACAAACAAAGGGATTTTATCTAGTTAAAGAAATTCCAAATTTAAAAAATATAGAAGGAATTACAATTCAAGTATCCAAATATTCAGACACTCAAGATCCACAAAGTATTCGACTTGAGGGAGGAAAAGTAAAAGAGTTTATCGATGATACGGTGCAAATCCATGAGAAATCACTGGAGTATATAAATTGTTCGAATTTTAATTTTGAAATTATGTTTATCTATCAATATAAAAATGGAAATACTTCCCATCGAATATACTATATAGATGAGTTGACATCACAAACATTCTTAGAAGATTATTTTAAAAAGTATTCAGATAGTGAGTATCAGAAAAAAGGAATTATTTTGCGAAACGAATAAAATTTGAATTGGATTGTTTTTCGAATTATAGAAAAGATATATTTTTTTTGATAAGTACTTGCTTATTGAAAAAAGTGTTGCTATAATGATATAGCACTTACTTTGGACCCACCGGAGGTTCAAGGCGGAAGGAGAGTAAATATGAAAAAAGGAATTCATCCAGAATACAATCGTGTAATTGTAAAATGTACTTCTTGCGGAGCTGAATTTGAAACTGGTTCAACTGCTAAAGAATTGCGTGTTGATACTTGCTCAAACTGTCACCCATTCTTTACTGGACGTCAAAGATTTGCTGCTGCTCAAGGACGTATTGAAAAATTCAACAAAAAATACGGACTTAAATAAGACAAAAAAGAAAAAAGAGGATTTCCTCTTTTTTTTGTGGTTTAATGTCACATATATGTTGTAAAATCATAGAAAATATAGTGATTTTAGGTATATATTAATGTTGGTTTCATTGGATGAAGTTAAGAAAAGAGAAACGGTGAATTTTCCTTTTCAATTTTTGTATTCAATGATATAGTATATAAGGATATTTATGCAGTAAATAGATAAAAAAGAATAAGGAGGTATTATTATATGAGCGTTATGATTGAACGATTAGAAGGTATGGTTAACCGTTATCATGAAATTACTGAATTAATGATGCAACCAGATATCGTATCAAACAATAAAGAATTGGCAAAATTAGGTAAAGAACAAGCGGATTTAACGCAAGTTGTTGAAACTTATGAAGACTATAAAAATACAGTAAATGCATTAGAAGAAGCAAAAGAATTACTGAAAGAAGATGATAAAGAAATTAAAGAAATGGCAAAAATGGAAATTGAGGAATTAGAACCTAAAGTACAAGAAGCTTTAGAAAAACTAGAAATTTTGTTAATTCCAAAAGATCCTAATGATGACCATGATGCAATTGTTGAAATACGAGGAGCAGCTGGTGGAGATGAAGGAAATATCTTCGCTGGAGATTTATATCGTATGTATAGTAAATATGCAGAAAGTCAAGGATGGAAAATCGAAATCATTGAAATGGATGCGTGTGATGCTGGTGGATTCTCTTTAGTATCATTTATGGTAAAAGGGGATGGCGTATATGGAAAATTGCGTTTTGAATCTGGAAGTCATCGTGTACAACGTGTTCCAAAGACAGAAAGTCAAGGACGTGTACATACATCTACTGCAACTGTTTTAGTGACACCTGAAATTGAAGCAGAAGAATTTGAAATTGATATGAATGATTTGGAAATTGAAACAATGCGTTCAAGTGGTGCTGGAGGACAGCATATTAATAAAACTGACTCTGCTGTCCGTATTGTACATAAACCTACAGGTATTGTAGTTAAATGTCAGGATGGACGTTCACAACATGAAAACCGTGCAACAGCATTAATGACAATTCGTTCCCGTGTATATGCAGAACATCAAAGAAAAATTGAAGAAGAACAAGATAGTGAAAGAAGAAGTAAAATTGGTACTGGAGATCGTTCTGAAAAAATTCGTACATACAATTATCCACAAAACCGTGTAACGGATCATCGTATTGGATATACAGTAAACCAATTAGATCGTATTATGGAAGGTAGAATGCAAGACTTACTAGATGCTTTATTAACTGCAGATCAACAAGCAAAACTTGCAGGTAGCAAAGAATGAGTACCTATAGAGAATTGTTGAAAAGTGCAAATGAACGCATGCTTGAAGCTGACCGTGGAGAGCAGGCAGCACTATTATACTTATTAGAATTAACAAATATGGAAGCTCACAATTTATATATGGAGTATGAGCAAGAAGTAGATGAACAAATTGAAAAAGAATTTGAACAAGGGTTACAAAGATTACTTGTAGGAGAACCATTAGGTCATGTATTAGGATTTGAATGGTTTTATGGATATCGATTTAAAGTAAATGAAGATGTATTAATTCCTAGACCTGAAACAGAGGAATTAGTTGCGAATGTACTTGCTTCTTATGATGAAGTATTTGGTGAAAAACAAGTTATTGTTGCGGATGTTGGTACAGGAAGTGGAGCAATTGCGATTTCATTAAAAAAAGAAGAACCAAATCTTCATGTATTAGCAAGTGATATTAGTGAGAAGGCAGTCATGGTTGCTAAGGAAAATGCGCAAAATAATGAGGCAATTGTAAGTTTTGTTGTAGGTGATATGTTACAACCATTGATTGATCGTAATATCAAATTAGACATTTTAGTTTCAAATCCTCCATATATTCCAAATGAAGAAGTAATGGAACATAGTGTTGTTGATTATGAACCACATGTTGCTTTGTTTGGTGGAGAAGATGGATTGAAATTTTATCGATCAATTTTTGAAAATGCGCATAAGGTGTTGAAAGAAAAAGCATTTATGGCATTTGAAATGGGATATAATCAAAAAGAAAATTTAACAGCTTTAGCAAGAGAATATTTTCCAGATGCTAAAATTGAAGTGTTAAAAGATTTAAGTGGGAAAAACCGTATGTTATTCATATATTTGAATATAGATTAAGAAAGGATACGAAAGCGTATCCTTTTTAAAAATGATAAATAGAATAAAACATTTTGATAATTTTCTGTTATTTGCTTAAAAAATATTCTATAATATACAACGTATTATGATTTGAAAGAAGGAATTTGAATGAAACAACAAAAACATCTTTGTTTAAAAGAACGTTGGGGTATGTTTGTTCTAATCTTAGTAGCTGCAATATTATGTGGATATAATATGTACCGATCGAATATAAGTGGGGATGAAATAGGTATTTATATAGGTGGTATTCTGTGTACGATATGCATAATTGCAGATTTATATTTGTTGAATATGAATTTACGAAGAAAAAGAATCCAAAAAGAATTCATAGGAGAATTTGAAAAAGATATACGAAAAAAAGAAGTTGTATGTCCAAAGTGCGGAGCACTTATGGGTACAAGTGGAATTTGTCCAAAGTGTGGATCTAAACGATAGGAGGAATTACAATGGCAGATATTATTGTTATTGGTGGAGGACATGCTGGAGTTGAAGCGGCTTTAGCGTGTGCAAGGTTACAGAAAGACACGATTTTATATTCTATGCATATTGATATGATTGCATCTATGCCATGTAATCCAAGTGTCGGGGGACCAGCAAAAGGTATTGTTGTAAGAGAAATTGATGCTCTTGGTGGAGAAATGGGAAAAGCAGCAGATAAAACAGCTTTGCAATTTAAAATGCTAAATACAACAAAAGGTCCAGGGGTACAATGTTTACGTGTACAATCAGATAAAATAGCATATCGTAAATATATGCAAAATACGGTATTACACCAGTCTCATTTAGAAGTAAGAGAGATGTGTGTTGAAAAAGTAATTGCAGAAAATGGAAAAATTAAAGGTGTTTTACAAGCAGATGGTCATATAGAGGAATGTAAAGCATTAATTATGACAACTGGAACATTTATGTCTAGTAATATTTTAGTTGGACATACATCAACGCCAAGTGGACCAGAAAATGAACCTACAACATATAATTTATCGCAAAGTTTACGTGATTTAGGAATACGAACTTTTCGATTAAAGACTGGAACACCAGCACGTATTTTGACAGAATCTATTGATTTTTCAAAAACAGAAGAACAACCAGGTACAAATGATTTTATTTGTTTTTCAAATGAAACAAAACAAATTCGTCCATTTGAGAAACAAGCTTTATGCTATTTAACATATACAACTTTAGAAACACATAAGATTATTCGAGATAATTTACAAGAATCCGCAATGTATTCAGGGTTAGTAAAAGGTGTAGGACCCCGTTATTGCCCAAGTATTGAAGATAAATTAGTTCGTTTTGCAGATAAAGAACGTCATCAAATTTTTCTAGAACCTGAAAGTGAGTCATTAAATACGACATATGTTCAAGGGTTTTCAACTTCTATGCCACATGATGTACAAGAAAAGATGTTGCGAAGTCTTCCAGGATTAGAAGATTGTGTTATTGAAAAATATGCATATGCAATTGAATATGATGCAATAGATCCATTGCAATGTAAACCAACATTAGAAAATAAATTAGTAGAAAATTTATATACAGCAGGACAAATTAATGGAACTAGTGGTTATGAGGAAGCAGCTGCTCAAGGGTTAATGGCAGGAATTAATGCGGTATTAAAAATGGATCATAAAGAACCATTCATTTTAAGTAGAGATGAAGCATATATTGGAGTTATGATTGATGATTTGGTTACAAAAGGGACAAAAGAACCTTATCGTTTATTAACATCACGTGCAGAATATAGATTATTACTACGCCATGATAATGCAGATTTAAGACTAACTCCATATGGTCATGAAATTGGATTAATTTCAAATGAACGATATCAAGAATTTATGGATAAGGAAGAATCTATTAAAGAATGCATGATGGCCTTAGAAGAAGTTAAATTTACACCTAAATCAGAAATTAATGTTCGTTTAAATGAATTAGGTTATGAAACATTAAAAGAAGGTGTTCGAGGAAATGTTCTTTTAAAACGTCCAAAGATTACTATGAAAGATATTCAACCATATTTAGATAAAGAGTTTTCAAAAGAAATTATGCAACAAGTTGAAATAGAAATCAAATATGAGGGATATATTAATAAAGCAAAACGTGATGCTTCTCATTTACGTCAGATGGATGCAATGAAGCTATCAGAAAATTTTGATTATTCGAATATTCAACATTTATCCTTAGAAGCAAGACAAAAATTAAATGAAGTACAACCAATGACAATGGGGCAAGCATCTCGTATATCAGGTGTAAATCCTGCTGATATTGCTGTACTTGCCGTATATTTAGAACAAAATAAATAAAAAGACATGAATAAATTTCTAAAGAGGAGATATAAAAATAAGAATAGATACCATTATGTAGCTTGATGGTATCTATTCTTTTATTTTTATAGATATAATGATATCTTTTTTAGAAAGTTTGTTGTCTTATAAAAGATTAATTGTCAATTTCTTTTGACCATTCTAAAAAGTCTCCATTTATGGCATCAATTTCAAATTCATATGCAAAACCTTTATATCGAATTTTACCTTCGTATATAGGAGAATTATCATCAAATTCACAAGATATGTGAATATCACGTTTTGTAGCACCTGGAACACGAGATAGTGCACTATCTTCTGCCTCATCTATAGATATTTTAAATTGATTTGTAGGCAATGGTTCTGTATCGATTGTATGTTTGATAATTTTTCCGTCTTTATAAGAAATATCATATTCATATTCATTATTTTTTACATAAAATTCAATAGAATAGACATTGATATTATTTTCTATATCCTTTTTACATTCTAATAATTGAACATCATCAACTTTTGCATTTGCGTGTTTTAATGCTATTTTTTTTGCCTCCTCTGCTGAAATATTTGTATTTTTATTTTCAGATGTATGTGGATTTGTATGGTTGGAAGGTACAGAAGTTCCAATATCGGATATCTTTGATTGAATTATTTTTCCAGAGGTTTTACTTATTGTATAAAAATATTCTTTATTGTCTGATTGAAATGTAATATCATAAACTTTTTCACTGTCTTTTACTTCTTCGGTTATTTTGATACTTGTAACTTGATCGATAGATATATTAGAATCATTTAATGCAATTTTTCTAGCTTCCTCTTCACTTGTTTTGGAAGAACATGAAGTTAATAGCAATGCATTCATAATTGCTAGTCCAATAATACTAGCAAGAATATGGTATATTTTTTTCATAGTGATATCCTCCTTATTTGCAATTCATGATTAGTATATACACTCCATCAAAATATAATAAGTATTTATTTTATAGAAGACTATATTTTAAATAGGATGCAGAATGTACTTTTCATTTTTATTTTAACATAAATTGAAATAATATGTTGAGATATATTGTATAATAATATATAAAAATGTAAGCGGAAACATTGACGTTGTGAGAACTTAATAGTATTATGATATTAACAAAGTTAGGAGGTCATTTTTATGAAAAAGACCATAATTACAATTAGTAGAGAGTTTGGCAGTGGTGGTCGAGAAATTGGAAAAAAACTAGCAAAAGAATTAAATATTCCTTTTTATGATAAACAATTAATCGAGATTGCTGCAAAAGAAAGTGGGTTTGATAAAGAATTATTTGAAGAAGAAGATGCTAGAACAAGTAGAGGTTTTCATTTGTTTGGTGCTTTAGGATATTCTTTAGGTGGTCCATTATCAACGATTACAGAATTATCATTAAATGATCGATTATTTCTAGTTCAATCTCAAGTAATTGAACAAGTGGCAAAAGAAGGTCCCTGTGTAATTGTTGGACGATGTGCGGACTATGTATTAAAGGATTATGATAACGTATTGAATGTATTTATTCATGGAGATATGGATGATAAATTAAAGCGCGCGGTAAATTCATATGAAGTAGATGAAAGAGATGTTGAAAATTCTATTCGTAAAATTGATAAACATCGTGCTAATTATTATGAATACTATACAGATCGAAAATGGGGTAGAGCAGAAAATTACGACCTTTCATTAAATTCTAGTACGTTTGGTGTTGATGGATGTGTATCAATTATTAAAATGTTGATAGAAAAGGAAGAATAGAATGTAAAAAATCCAGATGAAAATCTGGATTTTTATAATGAAATCATCTCGGATCGATGAAATGAATAAATATAACATTGAATATTATAATTAGGATATAAAATATGCATAGCTTTTTTGTAATGTTGTAATTGATCATGGTATTGTTCAATAAAAGAATCCGGATTGTCGAATGCATCTGTCTTGAAATCAATAATTGTAATTGTATCATCGCTCATAGATACAAAATCTATAAAACCATGAAGAATTTCATCTTTATTTTGGGCAACATAGGGAAGTTCATAATAACACTTTTGTTGTAAAGCTTGTTGAAATAGATTGTTATTATATAAATTTTTTAATTTTATAATATCGTAATTTGAAATTTGAAATTGAATGGATTTAGCAAGTTTCTTTATTGTATCTTCATTCCATTGTTGCATATTTAATAATTCTATCATTTTATGCATATGAGTTCCATATTGAGAACCTTTGGTATTTTGTAATTGAAATGTGATTTCATTTGTTTTGTGTTGTGTAGCACTAGTAAATTGTATGCTTTTTGAAGGTAATTGGTAAGATAATTTTTCATGATTTTGGGATGTTGTAATATCTACAGGGTTAGAATTCCAAAATTGGTGGATTTCTTTTATAGTAAATAACTCGTTGGGATTCTGTATAAAGTATTGTAAAATCCAAGATGTGTAGCCTTTACGTTCATATATAGATGAAGTTGTTAATGGTTTTTGATATTCTTCCATAGATTTTATACAATCTACAATATGCATTTGTTGTTGTGCTCTTGTAGTAGCAACATATAGAATACGCATTTCTTCTTCTAAATTTTCTTTATTAATTTTGTGTTCCATTGCGATACGATAAAGTGTAGTACGCATGAATCGTTCTGGTAATTCCATTTTTTTAATAGCAATTCCTAATTCGCTGTCTAAAATACCAAAATCATTGAATTCAATAGGTTTTATTGAGTCAGTAGACCATAGAAATACAACCGGAAATTGTAGTCCTTTTGATTGATGAATACTCATTACTCGAACTACATCTGCTTCACTTCCAATAGGAATAGCTTCTGCTGTTTGGGCATCTTTTATTTGATCAATAGAAGTTAAGAATGCATGAATACCAGTAGCATGCTGCTGTTCGAATTGAACAGCTTTATCAAATAGTAAATCAAGATTTGTTTTTTCTTGAATTGTTGTATGTGCAGAATAGAAATCATTTTGATTAAACAAATTATTTAATGTTTCTGTTAAAGAACAATTACGGCAATTATTTCTTAATGTTTCAAATGCGATAGATGCTTCTGTAGGAAATTTTTGTAAATAATCATAATAAGATAATTCATAAACATCTTGATTACTTTGTTTTTCCTCTTGGAGACGATAGGCTCTTTTTTGTAATTTAATATTTGCAATTTCTTGTACTTTACACATGAATAAAGGTGATGTCATTGTGGCGATATATGCAATATCATCGTGTGGATTTACAATTGCTTTTAATGTACTAATCATTAATTGAACTGAGGTGGATTGATAAAAACCAGTTTTAACATCAATGAAATAAGGAATATGAAGTTCATCGAAAATTTTCTTCATATTTTCTTTACGACTATTACTTCTTGTTAAAACAACAAAATCTTTCCATTTTCTGTTTTCTTTTTCTTTTATTTCCAAGATTCGATTGGCAATATAACTAGCTTTTATGTCATTCATAGAAATTCGTAAATCATTTTCTTGTTTAATTTGATTATGGAAAATAGCGTGAAAACAAATAGGAACATTATCTTCTTTTTGTGCATCAACACCAACTTCAACATTATCTTCATTAGCATAACTACAAGAAAATCCATTTAAGTTCATTAAATGCTCAAATAATAGATTGTTAAAATCAACAACCATTTTTTTGGAACGATAGTTATTCGATAAATAAATTACTTCGTCATAATTTCCTTTGTTTTCGATGATTCCACGCATTAATTGGGGTTTTGCGTGACGAAATTTATAGATGGATTGTTTGATATCACCAACACGGAAAACATTATTTTTACGACAAATTAATTGAACTAAAGTATTTTGAATTTCATTACTATCTTGGAATTCATCGACCATAATTTCTGTAAATTGTTGTCTATATATATTGGCAACCTGACCGTTATTACACTGCAGAATGGCTAATGCGAAATGTTCCATATCATCGAAATCAATTACATTCTCTCTTTCTTTTAATTTTGCATATTGATTTCGATAATCTTTTACTAGCTGAATTATAATTTCTATATAGGGATATAGTGAATTTATATCATTTAATAGTCGATGTTTACTAAATAATATTTTTAATAAGGCATCTTCCATATCTTGAATTTGCTTACGTAATCTTGCATATTCCGTATCTTCCTTATCAGGAGAAGTAGGGATAATACAATGTGCGATGGATTGTAAATCGAGACAAAGCATATCATAATTTGAAGTGTTTAAATCTTCTTCTAATTTCGGCAAATACTCTACTTTTTTTCTTACAATATCTGCTTTTTTAACTTCTGAGTCATAGCGATATGTGTAAAGATTATGAAGTTGAAGAATATATTCTTGATATTGAGAAAAACATACTTCCAAATATTCAAAAAAGTATTGTAGAGTTTCTTTTGGAATATCTTCAAAACTTTTTTTGTTTGTATATAAATCTAATAATGAATTTAACCAATAATCTGGATTAGGTTGACTGTTGGCAAGCGTGGCAAGATTTGTGATAAATGTTCGAAGTGAATCATCACTTTCATTTCGAGTAGAAAACATCATACATAATTCAGCGAAAATAGTATTATTTTGTTGATCTTGTTTTTGAAAAGCGAATTCTAATGCTTTTTCTTGAAACATAACCATAGTTCCATTGTCCATGATATGGTTAATACGTTCTGCATCTAATCCAATCATATAATAATAATCTTGTAAAATGGATAAACAAAAAGAATGAATGGTTGAAATATGTGCTGTTTGAATATTTGTTAATTGTTTAGAAATATAGGCTTTATCTTCTTTGCAATCTGTTTGTTGTAAGGCTTGTTGTAAAGAAGCAGCAAGCCTTTTTTTCATTTCATTTGCGGCAGCTTCCGTAAATGTCATAGCAAGAATTGCATCAATTGGAACACGGTCTTTTACTACTAAATCCATTAAACGTTCTATTAAAACTGTTGTTTTCCCACTACCAGCAGAAGCAGATACCATAATATTTTTTCCTTTGGTTTGAATCGCTTTTAATTGCTGTGTATTAAATTTTGGCATCTTAATTTTCTCCTTTCCAATAAATGGCATTATCTTTTTCAATAAGTGGTTTTCGATCAAATGGTAATCCATGGAATCTACAAATTTCATGATATGCACAATAATCACAAGCATGTTCACTTGGTTCAATTGCAATGTCTCCATTTAAAATACGATTTCCAATAATTTGATAAATTTCATGAAAATAAATTTCAAGTGTATCTAAATTATATAGTTTGCTTGTGACAATTTCTTCATCTTTATTACAACGAATTCCTGTAATGTGAGTCCCTTGATCATCAAGGATAGATAGCTTATTAATCATGGACCATCCATTTAACCGATGGGTATTATATAATAAAGTATTTAATTCATCAGGACCTGTTTCATTATAGGTGATTGGTTTACGACGTGTTATTTTTCCTGCGGAATGAGTGATATTTTCATTTTTTAATGAAACATAGTATGCTCCTATGATATCTTTATTTTCTAAATGTTTAGTTACAATAGAATAGGTTAATAATTGTAATTGCAATGCAGCAAGTACATTTGTTTCTGATAATGATTTAGCACTACTTTTATAATCTAAAATACATAGAATATCTTGATATTTATCAATACGATCTATGAATCCATGTAAAGAAAATGAAACATCATCATTGATTGGAAAATTATAATAAAACTCTTTTTCTTGAAGATAAGGTTGAAATTGAGAATGTTCTTCAAACTCTTGTAGACGAGATAATGTCTGTAAAAAACTTTCTTTAATTCGTGTTTGCATAGTTTGAAGATGATCGTGTATATCTGGAAACACTTCTTGTAATGCTTGAATTTCGGATTGAATTAAATCATCTATTTTTTGAATAGGAGCTTTTGTGTATTGCTTTCCGTAAGTAGAAGTTAATGTTTCTAATAAATAGTGAGATAGTGTTCCCATATAGGAATCTGAAAATCCAAGTTTCATTGGTTCTTTTAAACCTAAGCCATATCGTAAAAAATAAGAGAAAGGACAACGTATATAGCGTTCTAAAGAAGAAATAGAGCCTTTGATTTTATGATCTTTAACAAATAACTCTGAAGCAATTGCATTCGATAGATATGGTTTTTGTATGTTTGATTCATAAGATTCTTGTAAAGGATAAACAATAGATGGATGATTAAAAATTTGTTCAATTTCTAATGCAGGTTCTAATGACTTTCCTTCATAGGTACCTAGAGGATAGGAAATATATAGATGATTGCATTGAAATATATATTGCTGCAACTGTTGAAGATGCTGTTGATATCGTTTTTCCATAGTTGGATAGGGGATAGATTGATAATATGTTTCATTGAAAATACCAGATTTTATTGGAAATGCAGGATAATTGTTTTGTGTTGTACCTAAAATAAAATGGTGTGTTTTAGTAAGTTGACCTTGGGATAATGTGGAAATGGTAGCTCCTTGAATGGATGATAATGAGGAGGATATACGGAAATCATTTAAAATGGTTAATAAAAATTGTATATCGGTATTTGTTTGAATTAAAGGAAGGATTTCTTGGAGTAAAGACTGTACTTGTATTAAAACACTTTGTTCCTGATAATTGTTTTGTACGCTATCAAATACGTATTGTAAAACAGTTAAGAACAAAGATTCAAAGGATTTTGGTTGAGCTATTGGATGAAGTAAAGGAACGATTTGTGTTCGAGCATCTTCTGCTTCAATTTCTAAATCAATTAATTTTTCTAAATCATTTTCATCTAAAACATGGGAGGTATGTTTGATTTCTTGTAGATGATGAAATGGCTGAAAGATATCTTTTTGGTAAATTTGAAGATATTTTTGTAAGGATGTTAAATGGTCAACATGGAAAATTCCGCAATCTAAGCAAGGTAATAAGTGATCATAATCACAAAATAAAAAATAGGATAAAAGAATATTAAATCGTTGTAAGGCAATACTAGATTTATTGTTATATGTTAAATCACAAAATGGTATTTCATAACGTTGAAAAATTTGCTTAATGATAGGAGTATAAGTTGCATCTGCAATGGTAATCGCAACATCTTCTGCATCTAATTGATGTTCGATAATATATTGTGCGCAACCTTCAATTTCTTGACGTTTATTTAATGCATGATAAAAGTTAGAAGATTTATTTTCCATTGAGTCATCCAACATATGAGCACCATTAGAGAGTAATAAATCTACCCATTTTTTTTCTTCGCATGAAAATAAACTTGGATAAATATATATGTGTGTGGCAGATTTATGTTGTAAAAGAACTTCATTAGAATGAAGAATGTTACCAGTTGTGTGAATAGGGTATAAAGTAAGTATAATTTTTTTTAATTCTTTGTTTGAAGCAGTATCTTCTAATAAAGATTCAGGGGAGATATTCCAGATTTTTAAATCTTGAATAAATTGATAACATTGTTTTAAAAAAGCTGGTGTTAGGGCAGCTTCTTTATAAATTGATAATGATGTAGAAAGTTCTTTTATTTTATCACGATACGTAAATAAAATAGCTTCTGTAGATGGAAGATCGTTTAAGGATTGAGATTGTAAATAACTTGCTATAGAATAAAAACGTAAACCTATTTTCCCATTTGATTGTGATAACACTTTTTGATTTAAAAAAGAGTGAAGATGGGTAGGTGCAAGAATGATAGAATTTATTGGTAAGTTTGATAAATTTAACATGAAAAGACCTCCTATATATGTGCTATTAATTATATAATTTTTTAGGTATAAAATAAAATAGAAAGAAATAATTTTTAGTTATTAATTCATATGTATGATATAATGAAGTGGATTCGATAGGAATGAGGAGGAAATTAGATGAAAATTCTAGTAACTGGAGGAACAGGTTTTATCGGAAGTCATACATGTGTTGAATTATTAGATGCAGGTTTCGAGGTCGTAATTATCGATAATTTATATAATTCTAAGGCAGACGTGGTTGATAAGATTGAATCAATTACTGGCAAAAAAGTATCTTTTTATAAATCAGATTGTTGCGATGAGGATGCATTAGATAAAATTTTTAATGAACACCAGATCGCTGCTGTAATTCATTTTGCAGGATATAAAGCAGTAGGGGAATCGGTTGCAAAACCAATTATGTATTATCAAAATAATTTGATGAGTACTTTAGCACTATGTAAAGTTATGGCAAAACATAATTGTAAACGATTGGTATTTTCAAGTAGTGCTACTGTTTATGGGAATCCAGCGAGTGTTCCAATCCATGAGGATTTTCCATTAGGACCTACAACAAATCCATATGGAACAACGAAATTAATGATTGAAAATATTTTAAGGGATATTCTTATTTCTGATGATCATTGGAGTATTGCATTATTACGTTACTTTAACCCAATTGGAGCTCATAAAAGTGGGTTAATTGGAGAAAGCCCAAATGATATTCCAAACAATCTTATGCCATACATTGTAAAAGTAGCAAATAAAGAATTGCCATATTTGCATGTATTTGGAAATGATTATGATACACCAGATGGAACTGGAGTAAGAGATTATATTCATGTTGTAGATTTAGCAAAAGGACACGTGAATGCAGTAGAAAAAGTATTGAATAGTACAGGAATTGATGCTTATAATCTTGGAACTGGAAATGGATATAGTGTATTGGATGTTGTTAAAACATTCGCAAGAGTAAATAATATTGAAGTACCATATCAAATAGATCCACGTCGTCCAGGAGATATTGCTCAATGTTATGCAAGTACAGATAAAGCATATAAAATATTGGATTGGAAAGCAGAAAAAGGATTAGAGGAAATGTGTAAAGATTCATGGCATTTCTTACAAATGACTAAAAAATAATATTGAAATTTATTAAGAAAAGCTTGTGTTTTAATAAGATATGGCAATGTTAATAGATTTGTATTATTTGTTGTTTTCTTTTATATAAAAAATACTGAATATAAATACGAAAAACACCTTATAATGTCGTATAACATTGTGAGGTGTTTTTTTATGCGTTGTAACAGATGTGGAAATGAAGATGATAGGTATTTTTTTAATGATCATGGAGTTTGGTATTGTCGAAAATGTGTAGGATTTGGTAGGTTAAATGTAGGAGAAATGGTAAATGTAATACCATGTAAGAAAAAGAAATTAGAGTGTGATTATAAACTAAAATATCCACTTACAGAAATGCAAACTATTGTAATAAAACGAATTATGAAATATTTACATGAAAAAAAAGATGTATTGGTGTATGCGGCATGTGGTGCTGGAAAGACAGAGTTAACTATGGAAGCAATAAAAGAGTATTTACAACATGGAAAAAAAGTTTGTTTTGCGATTAGTCGACGTCAGGTTGTATTAGAAATTAAAGATCGTATGCAAAAAGCATTTCCGATGCTACATGTAATTGCAGTGTGTGAAGGCTTTACAGATATTGTTGATGGGGATTTGATTGTTTGTACAATGCATCAATTATATCGATATCAAGGATGGTTTGATTTATTGGTTATGGATGAAGTAGATGCTTTTCCTTATCGTGATAATGAAGTGTTAGAAAGGATTGCAAATAATGCGTGCATTGGACAGAAATTAATGTTAACAGCTACACCAAGTAAAGAAATGTTAAATAAAGTCGAAAAACATCAATGGGAAATGGTAGAATTATTTAAAAGACCGCATGGTTTTCCGTTAATAGAACCTAAAGTGTATTGTATGCCAGTATATTTTCAATTTATTAAAATGTTAGATTTTATTCATCAATGTAAAAAGGAAAACGTGCAATCGTTAATTTTTATACCTACAATTTTAATGGCAAATCGATTATATCGTATTTTACATATCTTTTTATCATGTATGATATTTACTTCAAAAACAGTAAATAAAGAAGAGGTTATTCAAAATTTTCATGATAAAAAATATGATTTTCTTATAACAACAACAATTTTGGAAAGAGGAATCACAATAAAAGGAATTTATGTACTGATTCTGTGTGCAGATCATCCTGTTTTTCAAGAAGCAAGTTTAATACAGATGATTGGAAGAGTTGGTAGAAATATTGATATGCCTACAGGAAAAGGGGTATTTTTATGCAAACACAAAACCGAAGATATTCAAAGGTGTATATTGGCGATTCAAAAAATGAATCAAGATATGTAGATTGTTGCAAGTATTGCTTTGGAAACATTCATAAAGAAGAGACAATTTTTCATTATATTCAAAAAGAAAGTATGTTATGTGGTAAATGTAGAAAGCAATTGAAGTTAATTAATAAATCAGCAAAATTTGAAAAATTAAAAATAACAATGTTGTATGAGTATAATGATTTTATGGAATCTATGATATTTCAATTTAAAGAAGGAAGAGATATTGCATTAAAAGAAGTTTTTTTTCATGAATTTATTAGAAATATTAATGACAAATTTCGACATTATACTGTTATACTGATGCCATCAAGTAAAGAAAAAATGATGGAAAGAGGTTTTCTTCCATTGAAAGAAATGTTAAGCGAATGCACAATACCAATAATAGAACCGTTTTATAAAATAAATAACCATAAACAATCATTACAAAGCTTAGAAGATAGGAAACTTATTTCCCAGGTAATGTACCGTAATGAAGCGATTAATATCCCTAAAACACCTTTATTATTGGTTGATGATGTTTGTACAAGTGGATCTACCATATTTAGTGCATATCATAAATTACTCCCGCATACATATAACGTAGAGGCATTGGTTTTAGCTGTACACCCATTGTTTGTCGAAAAATGCGATGAAAAAAGGTTGCTAAAAAAATCAGGGTTCTCTATACTTTGATTGAAAAGATTAGGAAGGTGAAGTAAATGAAAGGTAAAGTTAAATGGTTTAATTCAGAAAAAGGATTTGGTTTTATTGTGAATGAGGACAAACAGGATATTTTTGTACATTATTCTCAAATTATGAAGAGTGGATATAAAACCTTAGAAGAAGGGCAAGATGTAGAATTTGATTTGATAAAATCTTCAAAAGGATTACAGGCACAAAAAGTTCAACTTGTTGGATAATAAAAATTAGAAAAAATATTTGAATTAATATTATGTTTTTATAATAACAGAAAGGTATAGGAAGAATTATGCAAGGAAAAGTGAAAATGTTTAATCAAGAAAAAGGATATGGATTTATTACGTTAGAGGATGGGAAAGATGTTTTTTTTCATTACTCTCAACTTTTGATGGATGGATTTAAAACAATCGATTCTGGCGCAGATGTTGAATTTAAAATAGAAGAAACAGAAAGAGGTCCACAAGCACAGAACATCGTTAAAATTTAGAAAAGAAAGAAAACAGGTAAAGCCTGTTTTTTTATAGTGCCAGTTCCGCAATTATATGATACAATGATAACGTATTTATAAATTATGAAAATATTGAAAAACAGCGGAGGTTTTCATGGCAAATTTTATTGAAAGATTATTAAATGGTGAAAAGAAAACATTACATAAGTTAGAAAAAATTGCTGATGCTGTAATTGCATTAGCTGATGAAATGAAATCTTTAAGTGATGATGAATTAAAAGGAAAAACAGAAGAATTTAAAAAACGTTATACAAATGGTGAATCGCTAGATAGTTTAGAAGTAGAGGCATTTGCTGTAGCTAGAGAAGCAGCTCGTAGAACAATTCATGAATATCCATATAAAGTTCAAATTATGGGAGCTGCAGCAATGCATGCTGGGGATATTGCAGAAATGAAAACAGGAGAAGGTAAAACATTAACTTCTACCATGTGTGTATATTTGAATGCCTTAGCAGGTAAAGGTGTACATGTAATTACTGTGAATGATTATTTAGCTAGCCGTGATGCAGAATGGATGGGTCAAATTTATCGTTTTTTAGGATTGAGTGTTGGAATAAATTCTCGACCATTATCACCATTCCAAAAAAGAGAAGCATACAATTGTGATATTACATATACAACAAACTCTGAATTAGGTTTTGATTATTTACGCGATAACATGGTCACTGATGTGAAAGATCGTGTGTTAAGAGGGTTACATGTTGCAATGGTTGACGAAGTAGACTCTATTTTGATAGATGAATCACGTACTCCATTAATCATTAGTGGAGGAGCGAAAAAAACAGCAAATTTATATTTAAAAGCGGATATGTTTGCAAAACGATTAAATGAATCGGATTATGAAATTGATGAAAAAACACGTCAGATTATGTTAAGTGAAAAAGGTGTTCATAATGCAGAACGTTATTTTAAAATTAACAATTTATATGATATTGAGCATACACAATTAGTGCATCATATTACACAAGCATTAAAAGCAAACTACATTATGAAAAATGAAGTGGAGTATGTTGTTCAAGATAATGAAATTGTAATTGTAGATACATTTACTGGACGTACAATGCCGGGG
>JARHZK010000005.1 GCA_029258245.1 Longicatena sp.
TTATGCTTTTCTTTTCTTTTTTCGTAAATTCAACATTATAAATCCTGCACCTAACAATGCACTCCATAATACTAGCGTATTTGTTTCTACTCCTGTATTTGGCGTCTTATCGTTATCTACTTGATCACTATTTGGTTTTTCAGGTTTTTGAACTGGTTTTGCCGGTGTGAGTGGTGTTGGCTTAACGATTGGATTTGCCGGTGTGATCGGTGTTGGCTTAACGATTGGATTTGCTGGTGTGATCGGTGTTGGCTTAATGATTGGTTTTGCCGGTTCTAATGGCAACCATGGAGTTGTTTCATTTTCTTTATGTTTCAATTGTCCAACTGCTTGTTCAAGATTTTTTAAGGCATCGTCTAATTCTTTTTGTGTTACTTTATCTTTCTTTAAAACATCTTCTGCTTCTTTCTTGATAGCAACAAAATTTTTCCAACTATCCTCTGTATAATCTTTTTCATTATATTTAGAGATTTCTGTTATACATTGTGACAACGCCTCTCTATTTAATAACTTCAACTGTTTTACAGCATTCTTTAATTCTACTGTAGCATCATTTACTTCTTTTTGGCTAACAGCTTCCTTTGCGAATATTTCTTTGGCTTTTTCTAAATGTCTATTGAAAATTTCCCATGTTTCGACATCATAAGAAGAATAACTTCCATTTGTTAATTGCTCTGCATTTTTAATTTCTGCATTAAGAACTTTTTTATCTACTACAATAACTGAGTTTTCAAATTTTTCTAATGCTTTATCAATATCTAGAATATATTGTTTTAATTGTTCATTCGTAGCACTTGGAATTAATTTTTTGATATCATCAATTTTCTTTCTAAGTTCATCCACAGCTTCTTTTGGATAATTACCATGTAAGTTTCCAACCGTAACACTATCTAATCTTTCCGTTGCAATTTTAAGTTTTGTGTTAAGTTGTTTTGCATTATCTAATAAATCTAAAACTGTATTAATACCTTCTTTCACTTGTAATGTCATAGTATCAATTTCAGATTGTGTAGCAGAGTATTTCTCATAGATCGTTCTAGCGTCTTTTTGTAATTTATTTAATTTGCTTACTTCATTTGTCATACCATATTGACTAAGTTCTTCGATAACAACATTGACATCTGAAAGAGCAATTAATAAATTATTTCGATTAATATAAACTTTTCCATCTATATAGAACGTGCGTAACCCTTGATCAAGTTTTACGATCCATTCATTGACAGATTTTGAATTAAGACCTTGTTCTAATGCTTTCTCTGCTTCATTTAGCAATTGTTCTAATTTTTTCTTTGCTTCAATAGTATAACTATTGTTTGTTCCATCATATTTCAAACCACTAATTTCATTTTTAATATAATTAATTTTTTCTTTTAGTGGAGCACTACAATCAACATTATAAACTCTAACTTCTTTTAGTTTATAGCTATCTTTAAATGTGAATCGAATTTTATTAGTGAAAACAGTTTCACTTGAATATCCAAAAATTTCATTATCCTTTTTCTTGTTAGTACTACTATCTGTTAATAGTTTCCACTCTTTTGATTCAGTATCATAATACTCTGTTACATATTTTAAGGCTTTTTCAGCTGTTTCTTTTTCTACGCTCACTAAATTGATATCTGCAGAATTTTTCAAAGTTACTTCAATCGTATCATTTGCCTTTACTGAATATGTCTGATCCACTTTCCCATCAACTAGTACACCAGCATCTTGCGGTGTTATTTCTGCGTTCACTGAATAACTAGTTGGTTTACCACTAAATGCTTCCATTTCATATAAACGTGATTCAGCAGCATACGCTGGACCATTTCCATTATTTCCCATATGAATAAAAATTATTTTTGTTGCAATTTGATTGATATCTACTTTAACTGTTCGATTCGTTAATAAGTCACTAGACTTACTTTGATCACTAACCAATGTTCGATTTCCATTCATATCTTCTACATATACTCGATATTTTAATCCAAGTTCTGCTTTTTCAAATGTGAAATTTGCATATTTCACATAGTGATTTCCATTTAAATTAAGAATAACTTCTTCATTTTTATTTACTACATTGAATGTATCGTACTTTCCATCAATTAAGTTATTTGATGCATTTGCTCCAGAAACACTACAATTATTAATTTTTCCATCTTTAAAGTTAATAACTGGTAATCCATCCTTCGATTCACGTGCAAATATTTTTAACTCAGAAAGTGCAGGTCCAGCAACTGCTGCCTCCCCTTTATGAGTAATACCTGTCATATGTACCATTACATTTTTTATTTTTTTATTAACCGGGATTTTAAACATTCTTTCCGAAATGATTCCATCATGTGCTTTATATTTATCAAATATAACGACTTCTTTTCCATTTTGTTCAGCCGTTACATAGAATTTAAATGGCAACCCTGGTTTTTCTAAATATAATTCTACATAATCAACATATGTTTCTTGATCCAACGGTATTTTTATATCAGCAGGATATGCACGATCATCCCAGTCCGTTGTTTTCCATAAATTATCAATATTATTGTCTGTAATATTAGATAATGGATTCTCTGGACTTGTATTTGTTTTATTTGTTTCAGGTAAAATTCCGTGAGCAATATTAACAAGTTTTCCCTTTGTCAATAATTCTACTTCAGCTAGTGCTGGCCATGCACCACTAGCTTGCCCCTTACCACTTGAACCTGTGATATAGATTTTCAATTCGCTAATATTTTTTGATAATGGTATACTAATCACTTTTTCTTGAATAACATCTTGGTTATCTTTATATTTGTTATAAATTTCAACTTCTTTTCCATTTTCTTTTGCTGTTACATAAAACTTAAATGGCAATCCTGATTTTTCAAAATGAAGTTTTACAATATCCACCATTGTATCTCCGTTTAACGGTAATGTTACTTCTTGTGGATACGCTCCATTTGCCCCAACCCAAAGTGTATCATATTTTCCATCTGTAATATTTGTTACTGGATGTTCTGCAGGCTTATTTACAGTTGGAACGATACCTTTTGCAAGGTTGATATATTCATCTTTTTCTAGCACTTTTCCATATGCACTAACTTCTGTAATATTGACAGGTGTATTACTTAAGTCTTTTGTTTCAATTGTTATTTTTATTTTTTCTGCAGTAGCATTCGTTTTAAATGAAACATTTGCATCTAATGAAGCACTATTGTCTTCTTTAATAATTTCCCATTTATTTGTTTCTGAATTCATTGTTTCTACTTTGTAAATATATGGGAATTGTTTTGCAAGTTGTGGGAATGAAATTGTCATTTCTTCTAATTTATATTTACCCTCTAAATCAAATTCAATCACGTGAGGACCTTTTCCAGAAAGAATCCATTCATCACTTGTTGTTCCATTTGTAATATTTACAATATTTCCACTTGTTGTTGTAGATGTAGTTGTCGCAACCTTCCCTTTTAAAATATTTACTTTGTCATTTGCGATTTCACCAACATTTTTTTCAAAATTCGTATATGAGAATTTATCATAAGCTTGTTTAGACAGTTTCCCTAAATCCGCATTACTCGGTGTTGTTGTATATGCATATTTTCCATTTTCATCATCTGATTTACGCGTAACCCAGTTATATTCCCACATAAACCAGTTGCTTTCTGCTTTTGCATCCTTTGGATCTTTTTGTTTATTTGAAAGTTCTGCAATACGATTTCTTATCCAAATGCTCCATCTTTCCTTATAGAATCCATTTGTTAATCCTGCCCATTTTCTATTCGAATAATCTTTTAATGATCCTGAGCGTTCACCACCCCATGTAGTAATTAATGATCGTGCATTAAATTCAAACAAATCTTTTGTCCAATCATCTGCATTCACAATCATTTTACGAGATGCTTCAATCCATGTACCTACTAAATATTCATTCGTAGTAGATAGAACTTTATCTGATAAATCAATGAGTTGTAAAAATTGATTTGAAATTTCTTTAAATTTATTCAAATCTCCTTGATTTTTTGCCTGCACCATTAATTTATGGTATTCCACCGCCGCATTACATAAAACTTGTTCTGTAACATCTGCTAAATCATATTTATACGCAGGGGAGTTTTTAAATTCATCATAATGCTTCATTAATAAAACTAAAGCTTCATCTAGTTTTTTCTTATCATATGTAATGGTACTGTGTCCCCATGTAGAAGCTGCAGTAAATCCATCAGCGGGACGTGCATTAATTACCGTTTCCGCTGCTCCTTGATAATAAATTCCTTTATCCGCATATGCTGTTTCTAATAAGATTTCCCATGCTTTATGTAAGTCATCAACAGCTTGTTTATTTGTATTTTCATTTACACCCGCACGACGATCTGCATATTTATTTAACCAATTTCGATAATCAATAGGATCTTTCGTCCATGTGGTATCAAACAATAATTCATATACTACTGGACTATTTTCTAATGCTTCCGGAGTGATTCCAATACCTTTCATATTTTTTGTTTTATGTTTAGTTTCCATTGGATCAGACGCAATCACTGGAATTTCTCCATCCAATCCCATACGTCCTCCAAAGTTATGTAACATACAATAAATCCATGGAGTTCCATTTTGTTCGAATAAACCATGTTGTGGATTCATATCTGCCTGTAAATCTAATGCAAGTGCTTTCGATGTATCCATGTATTTCATTTTATTCGCATCTAAGTTTCCTTGCCATTGTTGCATTACCCAAATTGCATTTGGATTACTATTTAACATTTCGTCTTGTACCGCTTTAAAAATATTCGCAATATCTAATCCACCG
>JARHZK010000003.1 GCA_029258245.1 Longicatena sp.
CAGTTTTTATAATGTCTAAAAATGAAAAGCAGGAGTTCATTCATTATTTGAATTATAATTCCTGTTATTTTTGTCATCTTAACTTAATGACATTGCGGCATCGCTGTTTTTTTATTTAGCTTCTTCATGAAAAAGTACACCTGTATATTTTTCAAGATTAAAGCGATTTGCGAATAAATCACATTTACAAAGTAATAGATAATATATAGGTAGTTGATTGTCACATAATGTTTCAAAATTAGCTTGTCCTTTAGAAAAAATAATATCAGCATTATGAATAGCGTTTAACGCTTTTTGACTAATGTGATTAAGATCAGTGCCTGCAAGAGCTAAACCATTATCTATAACATTACAGATATTTGTTAAACCAACTTCTTTTGCATCAGCCATAGTTGCATCGTTAATGATTTCATCACCTCGAACCATTGCTTGTATTTTAAGATGAGGATATTGTTGTAATAGTTGTTTAATTAATATTTTATCTAATACGATTTCACCACAATTATCACAAATATAAAGAAGAGAAGTAGATTTTTCCAAATCTTGTTTTAGTTTTGTATACGTTTTTTTATTTATTGGAGTTTTGTTTGCCTTTTCTAATAAATTTATGAAAAAGTTTGCGTTAACATTTTTTAATGCTCCATAATCAATATAATTTCCTACGATTGCTAATTGAATAGCGTATTTTAGAGGATCGTTTTGTTGAGATATTTTTTTATGTATATCATTTTCAAGTTGTAAAACCATTTGATTATAATATTTTTTTATATCTGTATAAGAAAGTTGTAATTCTGGAAACGTTTTATTATATAGTTGTTCTATAGTGTTTGTAATCCATGGCATTGTTTCTTCATTACTGCTATCTGCAATGATTTTTAGTATTTGTTTCATATAGATTAATTTTTTATTTGGATCTTGTTCATTTGCTATTCTATCATATTGTCGATTAATTACACATGGAATACAACGTTCGTTCATTTTCATAAAAATACCACCTTTTTATCCATATAGTATTATTATAAGGGGAATTATGAGAAAGTAAAGAAAAAGACTTCGTAAAGAAGTCTTTATTGCATAGCCATAAACATATCATCATAAGTTGGTACTGGATATGTTTCTTTCGATATAGATTCTTCTATTTCATCTATAATTTTACGTAATTCTTTCATTTCAGGAATAACAGAGGAATCTAAATATTTGGCTTTTTCACGATTTTTAGGATAATTTTTACGATTTTCCATCTTTTCTTTTAATACATGATATTGATGATCGAAAGAATTTAATAACGAAACTAGGTGTTTGATTTTACGTTGATAGTATGGGTTATCTATTCCAAGTGAATTTTGTGCATCTGTATAAAATTTTATTTCTTTAACTAATGATGGTAATATTTCTTTTTTTGATATATCTAGTAATATAAGTATTTCTGCTTTCACAGATTTACGATATTCTACAGTTAATATATCAACACGTGCTTCTAATTCGACTTTATTATATACATGATTGCGTTCAAACATTGCAATAGCTTTATCATTGATTAAAGAACTTATGGAATCAAGATAATGATCAATTTTTGGTAAACCTCTTTTCGCAGCTTCTTCTAACCATTCATTACTATATCCATCACCACTAAATAAAATACGGTGATGTTGTTGTAAAATTGTACGGCAAATGTTTAAAGCTTTTTTTCGAATATCATCAATATATTTATATTCTTGAAGTTGATCAGCAATATGACTTAATGAGTCCGCAACAATAGAATTTAGAATAATATTTGTTGTTGAAGCAGAACGACTAGAACCAACCATACGGAATTCAAATTTGTTTCCAGTAAAAGCAAATGGTGATGTACGATTTCGATCTGATGTATCTTTTGGAACATAAGATAAATTTGCAATCGAATATGGTTGAGTTTCAATGTCATTTTTTAATTCATGTTCACCATTTTTAAGTTTATCTAGTATGATTTCTAATTCATCTCCCATACAAATAGAAATAACTGCAGGAGGGGCTTCATCAGCACCTAAACGATAGTCATTTCCATAACAGCTAGATGCCATTCGCAATAATTCAGGATATGTATCAACCGCTTCTATAATTGCACAAACAAATAACAAAAAGCGAATATTTTCGTGAGGTCG
>JARHZK010000031.1 GCA_029258245.1 Longicatena sp.
AAGATGGACATCGTTATCAAGGTGTTGTTGGTTCTAATGCACCACATGGTTTATCTAGTGATGTAAAAAATAAAGTCATCCATCCATTAGATTTGTTTTTGGATATGGGTGTAGATAATGATAAAGAAATATATGAACTTGGAATTCAAATTGGAGATATGGTTACACCAGATACTCAGTTTAGTGTCATGAATAATCCAAACTATTTAATGGGAAAAGCATGGGATGACCGATTATGTGCAGCAATGGTCGTAGATGTTATGAAACTATTAAGTAAAAAGAAACATGCATGTACACTTTATGGAGTAGGTACGGTTCAAGAAGAAGTTGGTTTACGCGGTGCACGTACAGCAGCAAATATGATTTATCCGGATATTGCTATTGCTTTGGATGTTACAACAAGTATGGATACACCTATGGACCAAGGGAAAAATGGACTTGGAAAAGGCGTTGTATTAAGTGTTATGGATGCAGGGATTATCGGTAACAAGAAGTTCATTAAGGAAATGGAAAGTATTTGTAAAGATTTAAATTTAGATATTAATTATGATATGATGACAGTTGGTGGAACAGATGCAGATAATATACATAAAGCGAAAGGTGGAGTAATTACCATGACGCTATCAATTCCTACTCGTTACATGCATTCACATCGACTTATTATTCATCGTAAAGATTACTGGCAAACAGTATTATTGATGGCAGAGTTTGCACGTCGATTAGATGAAAATTTATTAAAAAATTTAAAAAATTTTGAGTAAAATAGATTCTTTAAATTTCAGCAAAGTAAATTTATCTTACTATAACTTTAGAATATTAAAAAAGAACTGTGCAGTTTAAATGACTGTACGGTTCTTTTTATTGTAGCTTTATTTAATAAAATGAGGAAGGTAGGGGAAATTTAGATTAAAACTACAGATGTATGGATCAGTTTTTTTTAATAAATAAAAGGAATCGATTATGTAGGATCGATTCCTTAAAAAGGTATTTTATAAGAAAGGTTTCATAAAATCATATGCATTTTGATAGCAAATCTTATGTATTTCATCTTCTGTAAAATGATGTAATTCTAATTGTTTTGCAATGTTTTTTATTTCTGTGATATCCTTCATGCCAATAACATTGCTGTCTTCCATTCCATCTATGTAATCCATAAAATCGAATCCTAATGCAATATGAGAAATACCGACTTTTTCTTTTAAATAAATAATCACTTGTACAAAATCTTCTAATGAGGCATTTTCATTTTTATTTTTTACAAACCAACGAATAGGAATTCCGCCGATTAATCCTTTTTTATTTGCTATAACTTGAAGTTGGGCATCTGTTAAATTTCGATAATGGTTATATAATCCTTTCACATTGCTATGGGATGCTATAATTGGTTCATTACTTTCTTTTGCAATGTCATAGAAATTCCATTCACAACAATGACTGGTATCTATTACCATATGTAATTCATTCATTTTATGGATGACACGTTTTCCAAGGTTTGTTAAAGGTTTATTCCCTTTTTTTGCACCTATTGCTAAAAGATTTTCATCATTCCAACATAAGGATCCCATACGAACATGATGTTCATACATCCATTGTATTTTTTCTTCTGGGTCATCTTTAATACCACACATACCTTCTACAGCGATAAATACTTGTATTTCCTTATCGTTTTGGAAAGAATAATACTTGCTATTGTTTATTTTTTGTTCTGTATATAAGATAGTTTCCATCATTGTATTCCAAGATTCATTTCCTTCGAAACAGCATACAATCGCACTAAATTTCATATTTCCTTTATGGAATCTAGGATAATGAAAATCATCTAGACGATTTGGGTATATATTACGGAAGGCATATATATCATTTCCAATGTCATCATGTAAATTTGCAAATTTCATTCGTTATACCTCCTTTGCTAGTTCTAAAAATTCTGTCATTTGATTTGTAATTGACTGTAAACTATGTTCCCAAAAAGTAGAAGTAGATAAGTCAATATCAGCAATGGCAGCTACATCTTCTACACTATGTGTTGTAGTAGCACGTAATAATTTTTCATATTTTGGAATAAAGGACTGACCTTCTTCGACATATTTTGCATATAATCCTCTTGAAAATAATGCTCCAAAAGTATAAGGAAAATTATAATAAGCGATATCTGGAATATAGTAATGTACTTTTGTAATCCAGCGATATGGATGTAACCATTCAGGATCTAATCCATCTCCAAATGATTTTAATAATGCTTGTTTCATTAAGTCACAAAGTTGAGAAGATGATAAAAAACCATTTTCTACGTGCTCGAATACTGATTTTTCAAATTGAAAGCGAGCGTAAATATCTAAGATATTTTGACATAATGCAGACAATTGTGAATCTATAATTAATAAGCGGTCATGAGGATTCATATCTTTTGCAAGTGCATTATAAATAATATTTTCATTAAATGTGCTTGCTGTTTCTGCAAGAGGCATACAGTAATCACGATTTAAAATTGGTTGATTTTCAATCATCATACCATGAAATGCATGACCTAATTCATGAGCAACGGTGACTATATCACTTAAGGTATTGTTGTAATTGGTAATAATTCTGCTTTGTTTTATCCACCCTAGGTTTTCACAAAAAGCACCAGGTTGTTTTCCTTCATAGGTTAAGTAATCAATCCAATGCTCATCAAAAGCTCTCTTTGTCATTTGATATAAATCATCACTAACTCCTTTAAAGTGCTTTAGAATGTATGCTTCACAATCTTCGATACTAAAATTAAGATTATTTTCACCTAATGTTGCATAAATTTCGTACCAAGGTAAACCATTTTGATATCCTAATAGTTCCGCTTTTTTTCGTAAATAAGAACGGAAAAAAGGAAGATATTGTTCAATTGTTGACATCATCGTAGTAAGTGTTTTTTTACTCATTCTAGAATCTATTAGCATCTTTTCTAAAGGGTCTTTATAACCACGTAACTTTGCTTCCATGAATTGTTGTTGTTTTATACTACTAATAGCAAATGATAGTGGTTCGGCAATTTTCTCATATGCTTTTTGTTCTGCTAAAAAGGCATGCTTTCTTACAGTAGAAGAAGAATCATGACACATATTTTTTACTTGTGTTAAGGGAATCCATTTTCCTTGATAATAAGCTTTTGCATTACTTGTTAAAGAGTAGTACATATCAGAAAAGGCTTTTAAACTTGTTGGATAAATAAGGCTCAATAAATGCTCTTGGTCATCGCTCAATGTATACTCAGCTTTTTGTTTCTTTTCCTGTAAGATAAACCGATAATTAAGGGCTAATGGATCTTGTTGAATGTAGGAGTTTAACTCATCTATAGATAAAATAGTTGAATATATTTTAGATTCAAATAAACTTAGTGGGGCGCATTCTGATTGAATTTTATTTGCCCATTGTTTACATTCCGAAGAATTAGCATCAACGCTTAAACGTAATTGCGTATATAATTTTAGACGATATCGATAATCTTGAATAGTTTCTAATTTTATAATGCTCTGATGCAATCTTTTAGAAGGCTCTAATTGAGATAAAGAATTACAAAATGAGGGTAATGTGATTTGTAATTCTTTGATTATATTTAAATCATGAATAAATTTTGGATCGTCAAAATCTGTATATAAATCAGAAAGATCCCATGTATATGCAGTGTTCATTTTTTTAATCGTACCATTTCACTTTTTATGATACTCTCCTTTCTCGATAGAAAATGATATACATCTTTATCTATATAAATTATAGTAATCTTTTAAAGTTAGGTTCTGTTAATTTTTTTCCTATATCTAGGAAGAATCCAAGTTTGTGACATTAGGTAAAAAGTTGTTTACTTAAGTTATATAGAATGAGGTGGTATATATGAAAGTACTAGTTGGAAAATTTAGTTCAGAATCAAATGAACATTCACGATCTTTGATGACTTTTGAAAAGTTTATATTTAAATACGGAGAAGAAATGATTGATTCAATTTTTGTAAGGGATGTGTTTGAAAATGAGGGAATCGAATTAATCCCAACAATTAGTGCAATTGGTCATCCACATGGACCTGTAACAAAAGATGCCTTTGAATTTATTTTATCTCGTTTTGTTCAAGGTGTAAAAGAACATTTACATGAAATTGATGCTATTTTTCTGTTTTTACATGGAGCTAGTAAAGTAATAGATTTAGAAGGGGTATCTGCAGAACATGCAATTCTACGGGAAATTCGAAAAATAACAGGACCTTATCTTCCAATTGCTTTGGTGATGGATCCACATGGAAATTTATCTGAAGAATTAGTGAATTATGTAAATATATTGCGTTGCTATCGACATTCTCCACATATTGATATTAAAGAAACCTATGAATTTGTAGCACATAAGCTTATCGAATTATTAAAACATAGACAAGAAATTCATCCTATTTATTATCGTGTACCAATGATTCTTGGTGGAGAAAAGAGTGTTTCATTTGATGAACCGATGCTTTCAATTAATCGATTGTGTGATGAAGCAGAGAAAACTGGTAGAATTTTAAGTGCTTCTTTTCATATTGGATATTTACGACATGATGATGATAAATTAGGATGTTCAGTTGTAGTTGTACCTAAAACAGCAAAAGATCGCATATTTGCAGATAATTGGGCAAAAAAAATTCGTGCGTTTGCATATGAACAGAGACATGAATTTCATTATCATGGAAATGTTGCGGAACCACAAGAAGCATTGGAGTCGGTGATTTATTATCCAGGACGACCATGTTTTCTTACCGATTCTGGAGATAATGTTGGAGCAGGAGCAGATGGATTCAATACCTTTGTTCTACAACAATTATTAGCAGCAAAGGATTTGAATCATAAACGATATTTAATTGCTGGAATTGTAGATAAAAAAGCATATCAGTATTTATATTCGAAAGCTGTTGGAGAGAAAGTTTCTTTTGATTTAGGGGTAAATCTTGATGAGTTATGCAAGAAAATACCTATTAAAGGAAAAATTGTTGCGCATGGATTGACAAGTTCATTATATGTGGGAAGAGAAGATATTGGGAGTGGGATAACGGTAGAAATTGAAGGATATCCAATTCATGTTATTGTAGAATATGATGCGATTCAGTATGGAGATTTTGAACAGATTGAATTATCAGGGTTATGTGTAGATGATTACGATGTAATTATTGTTAAGGAAGGGTATATATCTGATGATTACAATCGATATGGAAAATATTGTGTAATGTCATTTACAGAAGGACCAACATATCAAAAAACAGAGAATTTAGTTTTTCGAAGAATTCAAAGACCGATGTTTCCGTATGATGATTTAGAATTAGATGAAATTGATGGTCCATTGAGTGGACTTCCTAATGGCTAGGAAATTACTAATCTAGAAATAGCTATAAATTTATTGTAATATATAAGTGAATTGGACGGAGGAATAGATATGGAAGGTTTAGAATTAATTTGTTTTCAAATTATATCAAGCGTAGGATCGGCAAAATCATTATTTATTGAAGCAGCACGTGCTGCCCAAAATTATGAATTCGATCAGGCGGAAAAACTTATTAAAGATGGAGAAGAAATGTATGTAAAAGGACATGAAGCTCATGCGTCTTTAATCCAACAAGAAGCATCTGGTCAACCAGTTACACCAACATTATTATTATTGCATGCAGAGGATCAACTTATGGCTGCAGAAAATTTTAAGTCATTCGCAGAACAACAAATTATAATTTTTAAAAAATTTCAAAGCTTAGAAAATAAATAGGAGGATAAAAGAATGAAAAGAGTTTATTTATTTTGTGATAATGGAATGTCAACAAGTATGATGGCACAAAGAATGCAAGAAGTGGCAAATCAGCATAATTTACCAATTGAATGTAAGGCTTTTTCTTATAAAAAAATTAGTACAATTATTGAAGAAGTTAGTCTTGATTGTATATTAATTGGACCACAAACAAAATTTTTATATGACGACATTAACAAAAAATATGGGGATCAAATTCCTGTAATGGTAATTGATGCAGCAGATTATGGAATGATGGATGCTGAAAAAGTATTGAAAAAAGCAATTGTTCAGATGAAAAAATTTAAAAAGTAAATCTATTATGAATCGCTGAATATTCAGCGATTTTTTAGAAAAAAGAGAAAAAATAGGAGGAAATCATATGTACGGAATTATTGCGACATGGAGAATGGCTTTAGAAGGTATTACAGAAGCAGAAGAGATGTTAAAAAAAGGTAGCGATGCAAAAGATTCAATTGAAAAGGCTATTCAAATGGTAGAAGATTTTGAATTTTACAAAAGTGTAGGTTATGGTGGATTACCAAATGAAGAAATGGAAGTAGAATTAGATGCGGCTTTTATGGATGGTGATTCATTGAGCATAGGATGTGTAGGTGCGATTAAGGATTATGCAAATCCAGTTAGCATTGCTAGAATGTTATCAGAGGAACCAGTGAATAATTTTTTAGTTGGAGCTGGTGCTGAAAAATATGCACATCGTCATGGCTTTGAAAGAAAAAATATGCTTACAGAACGTGCAAAAATTCATTACCACAACCGTGTAAAAGAAACGACAGATAATAAAGAGCTAAAACCATATTCAGGGCATGATACAGTTGGGATGGTATGTTTAGACCAAGAAGGACATATGACAAGTGCAACGAGTACGAGTGGTTTATTTATGAAACATGCAGGACGTGTAGGGGATTCTCCTATCTCAGGTTCTGGATTTTATGTAGATTCTAAAGTTGGTGGAGCAAGTGCTACTGGACTAGGAGAAGATGTTATGAAGGGTTGCGTTTCTTATGAAATTGTGCGTTTGATGAAAGAAGGAATGCATCCACAAGAAGCTTGTGATAAGGCTGTACGTGATTTTGATCAAGAATTAAAAGAACGACGTGGGAAAGCAGGAGATATGTCATTGATTGCAATGAATAATAAAGGAGAATGGGGTGTTACAACCAATATTGAAGGTTTCTCATTTGCAGTCGCTACAGAAAAAGAAAAACCAACAGTGTATCTAGTTAAATTTGATGAAAATGGAAAACAATATTTTGAAGTTGCGAGTCAAGAATGGATGGACAATTATATGAAAACACGTACTGCTCCACTTGTTCGTAAATAAAGAAAAGAAGGCGATTTTATGGAAGAAAAACTATTAAAAAAAATTGATGAAATTAGTGATCAGATGATGGATGGAATTAAATCGATTGTTCAAATTGATAGTGTAAAGTCGAAAGCAGAAGAAGGAATGCCATTTGGTGAAGGGGTTAACCATGCTTTAATACAAACGTTAGAACTAGCTAAAAGTTTAGGATTTGAAACTGAAAATGTAGATAATGTAGTGGGTATTGCTAAATATGGCGATGGAGATGATTATGTTGGAATTGTAGGACATTTAGATGTTGTTCCTGTTGGTGATGGTTGGAATCACCCTCCTTTTTCTGCATATGAAGATGAAACAGGAAGAATTTTTGGACGTGGTATTTTAGATAATAAAGGTCCTATTCTTTCTTGCTTATATGCGTTATATGCAATCAAAGAATTGCATATTCAATTAAAACATCCTGTATGGATTTTGTTTGGGACGGATGAAGAATCAGGTTTTCAAGATATGGAACATTATCTGAAAGTTCGAAAAGCTCCTATCATGGGTTGGACACCAGATTGTAAGTATCCAGTCGTTTATGCAGAACGTGGAAGATGTGTATATCGTATTGAAAGTGAATATCAATTTCAAAATGAATTTAATGCGTTTGTAAATGAATATTTATTAACGAGTGATGATCATGCGAATAAGTTAGGATTAGATATTCATGATGAAGAATTTGGTATTATGCAATTAAGAGGAAAACAATTAGTTAATGTAGATCATAAATTAGCATTTGAGTTTACTTTAAGTTATCCAGCATGTGTTTCAAATGATGAAATTAAGAAACAAATAGATACTAAATTGACACCAAATTTAAAATTAATATGTAAGAGTAACATGGATCCTGTTCGTTTTGAAAAAGATTGTTTCTTATGTCGTACATTAAAAGAAACATATGAAGCAGTTACTGGTATGGATGGAACTCCTGTTACTACAACGGGAGGAACTTATGCAAAAATAATTCCGAATATTGTTCCTTTTGGTCCAAGTTTTCCTGGTCAGAAGGGAATTGGACATAATCCAAATGAATGGATGGATCGAAAAGATTTAATTACCAATGCAAAAATATATGCATTAAGTATTTTAAGGATTGGGCAAGGTGAATAATATGAAAAATATTATTGAAATATGTGCGGGAAGTTATCAAGATTGTCTAGCTGCAGCACAAGGTGGAGCTACTCGTGTAGAACTTAATAGTGCATTGAGTGTGGGAGGATTGACACCAAGTATTGCAACACTGATTCGTGTAAAAAAAGAAACAAATTTAAAGGTGATATGTATGGTACGTCCTCGTGCAGCAGGATTTCATTATGATGAAAATGATTTTAAAATAATGATGGAAGATGCAAAATTATTTTTACAACATGGTGCAGATGGAATTGCATTTGGATTCTTGAGGGAAGATGGAATGGTGAATACTGAACAAACAAAAACAATGATTGAAATGATTCATTCATATCAAAAAGAAGCAGTTTTTCATCGAGCATTTGATGTGTGTCCAAATCCTTATAAAGCAATAGAAACATTGATTGATTTAAAAGTGGATCGAATTTTGACAAGTGGACAAGAGGAAAAGGCAATGCAAGGTATAGCATTGATTAAAGATTTACAATCAAAATATGGAAATCAAATTGAGTTATTGGCGGGTAGTGGAATGAATGCTACCAATGCAATGGAAATGATTCAAAAAGCAGGAATTCATCAAGTGCATTCTTCATGCAAAAATTATCATATAGATACAACTACGAAAAAGAATAATGTGAGTTACGCATATTTACCACATCCGCATGAAATGGATTATGATGTAGTAGATGAAAAATTGGTGAAAGCATTAGTTGAAAGTGTAAAATAGAATAAAAAAGAACAATTCTTTTGGATTGTTTTTTTTTATCCTAAATTGTGATAACTTTAACAAATTTATAAAATACATTTACGAATGGAATGCAAGGTGCTATAATTAAATTGGTATATTAAGGAGGATTTATTATGGCAAAAAGAACTGTAAAAGACTTAGATGTTGCTGGAAAAAAAGTCATTGTACGTTGCGATTTTAACGTACCACGTAAAGATGGTGTAATTACTGATGATAATCGTGTTGTAATGGCATTACCTACAATTAAATATTTAATCGAAAATAACGCAAAAGTTATTTTAATGTCTCACTTAGGAAAAGTAAAAACTGAAGAAGATAAAGCAAAAAATAACTTGGAATGTGTAGCTGTACGTTTACAGGAATTATTACCTGATACAAAAGTTACATTCTGCCCAGTTACACGTGGAGAAGAATTAGAAAACGCTGTAAATGCATTAAATGATGGAGAAATCGTATTAATGCAAAATACTCGTTATGAAAAAGGTGAAAGCAAAAATGATCCTGAATTAGGGGCTTATTGGGCTAGCTTAGGTGATATCTTTGTTGAAGATGCATTTGGATCAGTTCACCGTGCACATGCTTCTACAGTAGGAATCCCTACAAACATTAAAGAAAATGCAGTTGGATTCTTAGTAGAAAAAGAAGTTACAATGTTAGGAAAAGCTGTTGATGAACCAGCTCATCCATTTGTAGCAATCATTGGTGGATCTAAAGTATCTAGTAAAATTGATGTTGTTGACAACTTATTGAAAAAAGCTGATAAAGTTATCATCGGTGGTGGAATGGCTTATACATTCTCTAAATCACAAGGTGGAAGCATCGGTACTTCATTAGTTGAAGATGATAAATTAGATTTAGCTAAAGAATATTTAGAAAAAGCAGGAGATAAATTAGTATTACCTATTGATAATGTAATTGCTGATGCATTTAGTGAAGATGCTAATACTGATGTAGCTAATGCTGGTGAAATTCCTGAAGGATGGATGGGATTAGATATTGGTCCTAAATCTGTTGAATTATTCAAAGAAACTTTAAAAGGTGCTAAAACTGTAGTATGGAATGGACCTATGGGTGTATTTGAAATGGCAAAATTTGCGAAAGGTACAGAAGAAGTATGTAAAGCTATTTCTGAATTAGATGGAGCAATTACAGTTATTGGTGGTGGTGATTCAGCTGCTGCTGCAAAACAATTAGGATACGCTGATAAATTCTCACACGTATCTACAGGTGGAGGAGCTTCACTTGAATATATGGAAGGTAAAACATTACCTGGAATCGCAATCATTAGTGAAAAATAAGGAGAATTAAAATGAGAAAACCTATTATTGTTGGAAACTGGAAAATGAATAAAAACAATGCTGAAACAAAAGCTTTCTTTGAAGCTGTTGACGGTGTTGCTGCTAGCGAAAATGCTACTTATGGAATCGGATGTCCATTTACAGATTTAAGAACTGCATTAGATGGAGCTAAAAACTTAGTTGTAGCTGCTGAAAACTGCCACTTTGAAGATGCTGGTGCATTTACAGGGGAAGTATCAGTTCCTATGTTAGAAGAAATGGGAGTTAAATATTGTATCATTGGTCACTCTGAACGTCGTGCTATGTTTGGAGATACAGATGAAACTGTAAATAAAAAAGCAAAACGCTTAATTGAAGCTAACATTACTCCAATTTTATGTATTGGTGAAACAGAAGCACAATATGATGCTGGAGAAACTGAAAAAGTTATCCGTGAACAATTAACAGGATCATTAGCTAACTTATGTCCAAAATGTGTAGCTAATATGGTTATTGCTTATGAACCAATTTGGGCTATTGGAACTGGAAAATCTGCTACTAAAGAAGATGCACAAAATTGCTGTGCAATCGTTCGTGATCAAGTACGTGTTATGTATGGTGACGAAGCTGCTGATCAAGTACGTGTTCAATATGGTGGATCAGTTAAACCAAACAATATCGTTGAATATATGGCATGTCCAGATATCGATGGTGCTTTAATTGGTGGAGCTAGCTTAAAAGAAGATAGCTTTATTGAAATTATTGAAAAAACAAAATAGTCATAATAAATCTTGATTGAGAAAGAAGTGGAGAAATCTACTTCTTTTTTTATCTTACAAATTTATAAATTTTACTTGATTGTCTTTATTAAATAAAGGAAAGGATATAAAATAAGACAAAGGTGATGAGAAAATGAAGAAACATATGGAATTACGAATTTTTCTAGCTATTTTATTTATTGGGTTATGTGGAATTCTTTTATATAGTGTTTATTCTTTATCAGAAGAAGATGGAATTCAATCCAATAAAAGAAGTGAGATTGTTACAGAAAAAGTAAAAGAAATCGTTACTAATAAATTAGAAACTACGGAAGAAGGAATTCAATTCTCAGAGAAAATAAAATATTATATTATTTTACATTCTCCTTATGGAAGTGATTGGAATTCGATTATAAGAAAAGTAACTCATTTTTCTTTATATTTTATTTTGGCTAGTGGTATATATACTACTTTGATGATTTTAGGAGTGAATAAGACCATGCGTTTTATTCTGACAGTAGGTGCTTGTTTTTGTTTTGCTTTTGCTGATGAATATCATCAACAATTCACAGGACGTACTTCAAGTATGAGCGATGTGTATTTAGATACTTTTGGTTCTCTGGTATCTACTTGTATATGGACAGTTATTTCATGTATAGGAAGTTGTATTATGTTTGCTGTAAGAAAAATAGATTCGTATTATAAATAATATCGGATATAATTAAAATTAAGAAGGATAATCTTTTGTATGCTTTATTTTTGGATAGTCTTCTGCTATACTATGGTATATTGCAAGGAGGAAATTGCATGCTTAGAAATTTACAAGATGTATTAACGAATTTAATTTATAGTGTTCCAGCAGTGTTGATTGCACTTAGCGTTCATGAATTTGCACATGCATATGTTTCATATAAATTAGGAGATATGACACAAAAAGCAAATGGTAGGCTAACTTTAAATCCTTTAAAACATTTAGATCCAATTGGAACTATATGTTTGATTTTATTTCATTTTGGCTGGGCTAAACCGGTGGAAGTAGATCCATATAATTATAAAGATAAAAAAGAAGGCATGATGTGGGTTGCTTTAGCGGGTCCATTGATGAATTTAATTGTAGGGTTTATTTGCGTATTTGTTTCGCATGCTATGATTCGATTTCATTTGATTTATGGATCAATTTCAGTATATTTACTTTTGGTTCTTAATATGAGCGCAATTATGAATATTGGTTTAGGGATATTTAATTTAATACCTGTGCCACCTCTAGATGGATCTAAATTATTATTAGGAATTTTAAATGAGGAGACATATTTTAAATTTTTAAGATATGAGCAACCATTATCTTTTATTTTATTAATGTTATTATTTTTAGGAGTATTAGATGGTCCATTAGGATATGCGCAAGGAGCATTTATGAATTGTTTTTCAACAATAAGTCGTATTTTATTAGGAATGTAATATAGAGATATTCGAAAAAGAATATCTTTTTTCTTATCGATTTTTATTGGTGAAAGAGAAATATAATTAGATATATAAAAAAATTGGAGGGGTATTATGAAGAACAATGCAGTTATGATGCAATATTTTGAATGGTATTTACGAGAAGAACCACATTTATGGAGACAAATACCGTTGCAAATAGAAGAATTAAAACAATGTGGAATTACAGCTTTATGGTTACCTCCTGCATATAAAGGAAGTAGTGGAAATCATGATGTAGGTTATGGAATTTATGATTTATATGACTTAGGTGAATTTAATCAAAAAGGTAGTATAGAAACAAAGTATGGTACAAAACAAGAATATTTAGATATGATACAAGCCTGTCATCAAGCAAATATAAATATATATACAGATATTGTGCTGAATCATAAAATGGGCGCTGATGAAGTAGAAGAAGTGCCTGCAACGATTGTTAAGGGAAATGCAAGGAATGAATGTATTGAAAATAAAACAGTAGAAGCATGGACAAAATTTACGTTTCCTGGTAGAAATGAAAAATACTCTTCTTTTAAATGGAATTGGCATCATTTTGATGGTATAGATTATGATAATAGAACACATCAAAATGCAATCTATCGACTATGTGGGAAGAATTGGGATCAACAAGTAGCTAATGAAAATGAAAATTATGATTATTTAATGGGTGCAGATTTAGATTTTGATAATGAGGATGTAAGAAATGAATTAATTTCGTGGGGATTATGGTATCAAAACTTAGTGCATATGGATGGTGTTCGCCTCGATGCTTGTAAACATATTCAATTTACATTTTTTAAGCAATGGTTACAAGAATTAAGGAAAATGAATAAAGATTTATTCGCAGTTGGAGAGTATTGGTCTTATGATTTAAATGAATTATTACATTATTTAGATGTAAATGAAAATCAATTATCATTATTTGATGTTGTATTACATGGACATCTTCATGAAGCAAGTTGTTCTAATGGAAATTATGATTTACGGAATTTATTGAAAGGAACATTAGTTGAACAATGTCCAATGCAAGCAGTAACATTTGTGGATAATCATGATACACAACCATCACAAGCATTATCATCGTGGGTATTGGATTGGTTTAAACCACAGGCATACAGCATAATTTTATTACGAAAAGATGGATATCCTTGTGTTTTCTATGGAGATTATTATGGAATTGAACATGATCAAATGGAACCAGTGCATTGTTTAAAAAAGATATTATCTTTAAGACAGACTCATAATTATGGGGAACAACATGATTATTTTGATGATTATAATATTGTTGGATGGACTCGTGAAGGAGATGAAATGCATGATGGTTTTGCATGTGTTTTTACGGATTCCACAAAAGGTGCAAAGAAAATGTATGTGGGTAAAAAGTATGCAAATGAAATATTTGTTGATGCGTTAGAAAATCGGGAAGATTGTATTTTGATTGATGAATATGGAAATGGAATGTTTCCATGTAATGATGGAAGTATCTCTATATATATCAAAAAATAGATAGAAAATAGAATGAAAATAAAAAAGATAAATTTTCATATTTCTAGCTATTCTAAAAGTGGAAAAGGCATAGATATCGTGTATTTTTATATGAAAATTGATGAAAAAAGGAAAAGTGACAAAATCTTTATGAGCGTCCCCCTTTCTTTTCTAAGATTTTTCGATTATAATGCTTAAGGACTTTAGAAAAAAATAGGTGGAGATGGTTAGTTATGAATATTATTAAAAGAAGTGGAAAAGAAGTAACATTTGATGCGAGTAAAATTGAAGAAGCAGTTCGTAGAGCGAACCATAGTGTTACTTTGATTTATCAGATGAATGATAATCAAATTTCTGAAGTTGTAGAAAATGTAACAAGTTATTGTGGAAATTTAAATAGAAGTGCAACTGTGGAAGAAATTCAAGATCGTGTTGAAGAAGAGATTATGAAGCAGTCGGCTTATAAAGTAGCAAATAATTATATAACTTATCGTTATAAAAGGGACTTGGTTCGTAAATCAAACTCAACAGATAAACAAATCTTAAGTTTATTAGAATTTGAAAATGAAGATGTAGCCCAAGAAAATTCCAATAAAAATCCAACTATTTCAAGTGTGCAAAGAGATTATATGGCAGGAGAAGTAAGTAAAGATATTACAAAACGTTTTTTATTGCCACAGCATATTGTAGAAGCACATGAAAAAGGAATTATTCATTTTCATGATGCAGATTATTTTGCACAACATATGCATAATTGTTGCTTAGTAAATTTGGAGGATATGTTGCAAAATGGCACTGTTATTGGGGAAACAATGATTGAAAAACCACATAGTTTTTTAACTGCTTGTAATATTGCTACTCAAGCAATTGCACAAATTGCATCCTGTCAATATGGGGGACAAAGTATTACATTATCTCATTTAGCTCCATTCGTACAGATTAGTCGTGAGAAATTCCGTAAAGAGGTTCGTTATGATTTAGAATCAGCAGGACTTCCAGCAGATGATGAAACAGTCAATAAGATTGCGGAAATCCGTGTAAAACGTGAAATTAAGCAAGGAGTACAAACAATACAATATCAAGTTATTACATTGATGACAACAAATGGTCAAGCACCATTTATTACAATGTTTATGTATTTAAATGAAGTTCCTGAAGGAAGATTGCGTGATGACTTAGCATTAATTATTGAAGAAATGTTAAATCAACGTATTCAAGGTGTTAAAAATGAAAAAGGAATTTATATTACACCTGCATTCCCTAAATTAATTTATGTATTACAAGAAAATAATATTTATGAAGGTACTCCGTATTGGTATTTGACAAAACTTGCTGCTGAATGTACTGCAAAACGTATGGTTCCTGATTATATTTCTGAAAAGATTATGAAGGAATTAAAAGAAGGGAATTGTTATACATGTATGGGATGTCGTTCTTTCTTAACCGTATATAAAGATAAAGAAGATAAATATAAATTCTATGGAAGATTTAATCAAGGTGTTGTTACAATCAATTTAGTTGATGTGGCATGTTCAAGTGGTAAGAATATGGATGAATTCTGGAAAATTCTAGATGAAAGATTAGCATTATGCAAAGAAGCTTTAATGTGTCGTCATAATCGTTTAAAAGGAACACCAAGTGATGTTGCACCAATTTTATGGCAAAATGGGGCATTAGCACGATTGAAAAAAGGAGAAGTTATTGATGAATTGTTGTATGGAGGATATTCAACAATTTCATTAGGATATGCGGGTTTATGTGAAATGACTCGATATATGACTGGTAAACCACATACAGATCCAGAAGCTACTCCATTTGCATTAAAAGTTATGCAACATTTAAATGATGCATGTGAAAAATGGAAAAAAGAAGAAAATATTGATTTTTCATTATATGGAACACCATTAGAATCAACAACTTATAAATTCTCAAAATGTTTACAAGAGCGATTTGGTGTAATTGAAGGAGTAACAGATAAAAATTATATTACAAATAGTTATCATGTTCATGTTTCGGAAGATATCAATGCATTCGATAAATTGACATTTGAATCGCAATTTCAAAAACTATCTCCAGGTGGAGCAATTAGTTATGTTGAAGTACCAGATATGAAAGATAATATTGAAGCAGTGTTGTCTGTTATGCAACATATTTATAATCATATTATGTATGCAGAATTAAATACAAAGAGTGACTATTGTCAAGTGTGTGGATATACTGGTGAAATACAAATTATAACGGACGAACATAATAAATTAATTTGGGAATGTCCAAATTGCCATAACCGTAACCAAGATAAAATGAATGTGGCAAGAAGAACATGTGGATATATCGGTACACAATTTTGGAATCAAGGACGTACACAAGAGATTAAAGATCGTGTCTTACATCTATAGGAGTATAGAATGTATTACGGAAATATAAAAAATTATGATATCGCGAATGGATTAGGTGTACGCGTTAGTTTATTTGTTTCCGGTTGTACAAATGGTTGTAAAAACTGTTTTCAACCGGAAACGTGGGATTTTCATTATGGAAATCCATATACAAAAGAGACACAAGAAGAAATTCTTAAAATGTTATCTTCCCCATATATTAAGGGATTAACTGTTTTAGGTGGAGAACCTTTTGAATTTTCAAATCAAAAAGTTTTAGTGGAATTGTTAAAAGAAGTAAAAGAAAAATATCCAAAGAAAGATATTTGGTGTTTTACAGGATTTACCCTTGATCAAGATTTGATACCGAATGGTAAAAGATTTGGGGAATATACGGATGAAATGTTATCGATGATTGATGTTTTAGTTGATGGAAAATTCGTAGAAGAATTAAAAGATATTACATTAAAATTTAGAGGATCCTCCAATCAACGCTTAATTGATTTAAAAAGAAGTAGAATAGAACAAAAAATTATTTTGTTAGAACTATAATAAAGCCCTGTGAATAATAATTTGCAGAGCTTTTATTTTTTGTTGTAAACAAATTGTAAATCCTAAAAAAAAATGATATAGTATGTTCAATTAAATAGATGAAAGAGGTAGGGCTTATGAAAAAATATGTAGGTTTTTTATTACCATTATATTTTGTATATGTATTTGGATATTTCTATGTTGTATTACCTCCATTGAATTGGCATTCACCAGAATTTTGGAAATTTATATGCTTTACAATTGGACCACTTATCGTGATTTTATTATTGGTTTCACTTACTAAACAAGGTATTCATGCATTTGGAAATTTAAAAAACCATTTTTCAAATCAACAAGTATATGATACAAGTGAAGATGGTATAAAATGGAAAAAAATAACAAAAATATGTATAGCTATTCTTGTGTTTATGGTTGGATTTCCTTTTCTATCTGCAGCTTTAACTTCAAAAATATTACATGCTAAAGAATATGCCAATCGTATTGAATTAAAAGATGTAAAATTTAGTGAGATTCCCAATGTTGATTTTAAGAAAACTCCAATTATTGATCGAGATAGTTCGATTCGATTAGGAGATAAAGTCATGGGAAATATGACAGAGTGGGTTTCACAATTTGATGTAAGTCAAGAATATACACAGATTTCATATAAAGATAGTGTGTATCGTGTTACTCCATTAACTTATAATGGGATTATTAAGTATTTTAAAAATAGAAAAAATGGTATTCCTGCATATATTACAGTAGACAGTACATCAGGAAAAACAACATTAGTAAAATTACAAGATTTAGGATTAAAAGGAATGAGATATGTTCCATCAGGTATGTTCAATGATAATTTGATGAGACATTTACGTTTCCAACATCCAACAGAAATTTTTGGAAGTCCATCTTTTGAAATTGATGAAAAAGGTAGACCATGGTATATTTGTACAACTTATACATATAAAGGGGTTGGAACTAAAAAAAGCGTTACTGGAGCGATTTTCTTAGATCCAATTACAGGTAAAAGTACAAAATATGATTTAAAATCGGTACCTAAATGGGCAGATCGAATTATTCCAGAATCATTGGTTGTTACACAACTTGATGAACATGGTAGTTTACAAAAAGGATTTATTAACTCTGTTTTTGGACAAAATGGTGTTACTATAACAAGTGAAGGTTATAATTATTTAGAAAAAGATGGAGATATTTGGTTGTATACTGGGATTACTTCTGCAAATTCAGATGAATCAAATTTAGGTTTTGCGCTTGTGAATTTAAGAACACATGAAGCAATGAAAATTGCAACTGCTGGAGCGAATGAAGTAAGTGCAATGAAAAGTGCGCAATCGGAAGTAAAAAATTATGGATATGAATCTACATTTCCATTACTAATTAATGTACAAGGAAATCCTGTGTATTTAATGTCTTTAAAAGACAATGGTTTAATTAAGATGTATGCAACAGTATCAGCAGTTGATTATCAAAAAGTGGCCACAGTTTCAAGCGATGATGGATTGGATACGTTGTTGAAAAAAACCGTTGATTTATTGGGAGCAGATAATAGTCATGTAGATAAGGAAAATATAAAAGAAGAAAAAATAACAGTAAAATCAATAGAAAAAATATTTGTAGAGGGAAATACAGTATATTATATTCAGTCTACAAAAGGAAATATATTTAAGGTTACATTTGCTACGAAATTTGAGGATAAATTAATTTTCTTAAAAGAAAATGATCAATTGGATGTGTCATATATTGATAGTGAAGGCATTAAATATATTAAAGATATTCAAAATTAAGTAGTAAGTTAAAATTAAATAAAGAACTACCTTAGATTGCTATAAAGCTATTTTTGGTAGTTCTTTATTTATGAAATAGGGAGAACAGATTATGGAAGATAAGAGTAAAAAAAGTTTAGCATTTTCTCAATCACCTCTATGTCCATTGGCTGTAGATGTAATTCGTGATGAAGAAAGCATTTATTTTTATATGTATGATTTAGATTATTTAAAAAGAGAAATGATACCAAGAAGTGCATGTTGGTTGAAAAATTTGAAAAAAGGAGTCGAAAACTTTAATGAAGTCGATGAATTGAAAGAACATCAAATTTCTCTACCTGATTCTTTAATAGAACAAAGCGATTATGAGGAATGGAATCAGGAAGATATTGAAATTATTTGGAGTAAAGAAGGACATATGGCATCGGTATATTATGAAGATCAATTATATGCGATTATCCCTGATTGGGCAGATGGAATTCATTTTAATGGATATACGAAAAATGTAAAAGAAAATACGATGGTTGGATGGCGATTAAATGATGTCATAAATCTCTTTGATTTCCGTTTTCAAGAATCTAAGCTATTTTGGGAACAAGAATTTAACGAAGTATGGGAACATTACCATACACCATATGTCGAAGAATTGTATAAACATTTTGGACATATAAAAAATTGTTACGATATACATAAAGATAAATTTCCTAGTAGATTATTACTTACTTTTGAAAAGAATAGCTATATTTATGGATTCACAGTAGGAATGGGAATGTTTCATATGCCGAATGCAGATCGGTATTATGATGACTACGAATCTTATGCAAAATGTGAATTTGCATTTGTGTATAGAGCAGATGAATATACTATTGATGAACAATTAGAATTGTATTCAGCTATTGCAAATTTATGTGAATATCCATGGGAACATATGGATTGCTTAGCAGATTATCATGTATTGGATATTAAATTCAAAACCAAAATGCATTGTATGATTATTGATGATGATCATTTTATGGATGCGTATGATTTTTCAATTAAGAAAAAAGGAGTACATTTAAGTTGGTTATTACCGTTATCTGAAGATGAATTTTATCAATTAAAAGATCATAGCAAAGAAACAATTGAAAATATTATTCATCAAGGACGCATACGCTAGGTGAATAAATCATGGCAGTATATGTAGTAAGTGATATTCATGGATGTAGACAACGATTTGACAGAATGTTAAAAGAACTACAATTTAATGAGAATGATACACTTTATATTTTAGGGGATGTAATTGATCGAGGTAAAGACGGGATTTCTATTTTACAAGAAATTATGAAATACAAAAATATACATATGACAATTGGAAATCATGAATATATGATGTTAAAATATTATCGAAGTTTTGAGAGTAATTCATGTAGCTTATATGATAAACTAGCTATTGAGGATTGTTGGAATCAAAATCGAAATCAGTATACGCGATATTATTTTGAAAAATTATCTTATAAAAAACAGCAGAGAATTCTAAAATTTTTAGAAGAATTACCAGTAGCTTATACGAATATAAAAGTACAAAATCAAATATATTATCTTGTGCATGGGTGTTATACACAGGAATTGAATAAAAATGTAATTGAACAAAAAGATTGTAATGGACAAGTACGTATTGAATCATTTATTTGGGATCGTATTCGTGAAGATATGATATTTTTTCAAGATCGATGTATAATTGTAGGACATACACCAACATTATTTTTTCAAAATAATAAACCTTACGAAGTATGGTTTTGTGGGACAAATATCATGGAATCAAATATTATTAATATAGATTGTGGTTGTGGTATTGATAATGAATTTTCAAGACTTGCAGTGATTCGTTTAGAGGATAGAAAAGTTTTCTATTTTTAGTACATTAGTTTAGTAGGAGGGAATATGGCAAATAGATTAAAAAAAAATCAAATCATAATTTTATTATTATTTTTATCTATTTTTGCAAATACAGTATCTTTTTTTTCATATCATAAAGCAATTGAGAAAATTGAAGTTGATAGTTTTAAAAAATCAGTAAGGGATCGTACGAAGACACGTTTAGAATACACTAAAGGATTAATTAGCGATATGATTTATGATTTGAAATCAACATCTGTATTAATAGAAAAATATGATAGTATTTGGAATTCGAAAGTAAAGGATATCATAGATATATCAAATAGTGTAAGTATGTTTTCATTTATATCAGTTGTTGATAAAAGTGGTAAGGGATACAGTAATGATGGAAGTAGCATCGATGTTTCCAATGATGAATATTTCAAATCAGCAATGGAGGGTGCAGTTTCTTTTTCGGAAGTTCGATTATCCAAAAGACTTCCAGGAAAATATATTCAAATATTTGCATATCCTATTCAAACAAAAGATAATTGTGTGAATGGAGTTGTACTAGGGGTTATTGACTTGGATAAATTAAGAAACCATTTAGAAAACAAAAATAAAAAGGCAAGAGGTAATTTATACATTATTGATTCTAATGGAAATTATATAAGTAGATTTCAAAGAGACGAATTTAAATCAGAAAATTCAAATTTGTGGAAAGATATAAAGACATTAGAAAAAACAAATACAAAAATAGAAAACATCCAAGATGATTTTGATAATCGAAGAGAAGGAGAGTTTTCTTTTTGTGAAGGAGGGGTATGTAAATATGCCTGTTACATGCCGATTGGTACAAAAAAATGGCAATTGATGTATACTGTAAAAGATACAGAAATTGATAAAAAATTAGATAGAATTTTAAAAATTGATATTACCTATACGGTGATTACGACAATATGCCAACTGGTTTGGATTTTTTGTATTATATGGTATTTTCATAAAGCGAATAAAGAAGTAAATAAAGCAAATCAAGAGGTAAATAAAAATATTGAAATTTTACAAACCGCATTAGAACGATCAAAGCAACCTATTTTTGAATATAATCAGAATACACGTGAAATGATACTCAAAACTAATTTTCTTAATCCATTATTTCAAGAAAATGAAAAAGTATTGTTACCAGAAAACTTAATTGAAAACAAAACTGTTTCAGCGCAAAGTAAAGAAGAATTTTTAAAATTATTTGAAGAAATCAAAACGAAAGTAAATTGTAATGCAGATATTCAGATTCACTTTGGGTCAAAGTTATTGTGGCTTCGCATTTCACTCTATAATATCTATAAACAAGACAAGATTTATATGACAGTTGGGTTTATGGAAGATATCACAGAAATAAAAGAAATTGAACAAAATACAAAAAATCAATTGGAATTACAAGATATTCTTGTTGTAAAGTCATTATTATATGCAAAAGTAGATTTGCTCACAGAAAAATTATTGGAAGTAAATGGAAAACGAACAAGTTATTCTTATGAAGTATTTTTGTCTGAATGCATTTTAAAGTACGTCAACGAAATTGACGCGGTTCATTTGAAACAAGAGCTATCATTACGTATATTGATGGAGAAAAGTAGTCAAGGTGTAGAAGTTAGTGAAAAACAGTTTCAAATGAATATTAACGGAAAGATGAGATGGGTTTCATGCATGTTATATTGCAATGCTCTGAAACGATCAAAATTAATGTTAATTATTAATGATATTGATCGAAAGAAAAGAGAAGAAATTGATTTGCAATATCGTGCAGAAAGAGATGGTCTTACTGGTTTATATAATGCAGCGACAGCACACTTAAAAATTAAAGAAGCATTAGTTTCTGGATTTTTTTCAGAAGAAAAACAGGTTTTGTTACTACTTGATCTAGACAACTACAAACAAATCAATGATACGTTTGGCCATAGTTATGGAGATAAAGTATTAAAAGATGTAGCAACTATATTAAAATCCAGATTTCGTTCGAGTGATATTATAGGAAGAATTGGTGGAGATGAGTTTATTATCTTATTACGAAATATACGTTCCTATTCGTATACAGAGACATTAATAAAACAATTGTGTAATCAATTAAATATCACATATGAAAAGAATGGAAAAAAGGTATCTATATCAGCATCTGTTGGAGTTTCTAAAATTCCTGTTGATGGAGAAACTTATACAATTTTATATGAAAAGGCAGATGCTGCATTGTACAAAGTTAAAAAGAAAGGGAAAAACAATTTTAGTTATTATGAATAAGATGAAAGATGTAATGATTTGGTTAAAATTTGATGGAGTATAAATATATGGAATATAAGAAAAAACACACAGAAAATATGAAAGAAAATATAAACAAATTATACGAATATATGAATGTTCTTGAATTTTTTGATAAAGATTCAGAAGATTATATCTATGTTTATGATTTAAATAGTAATCAAATATTTTTAACAGAAAAAATAAAAAATAAATTTTCAATTGGTACAGAAGTAAAGGAAGATAATCTGCTTTATAAATGGTTGAAAATTGTTTATAAAGAAGACAGAGAATATCTAAAGTATTATCAAGATAGATTATTGAAAAAAAAGATAGATGAGTATACAATTTCTTATCGAATGTTTGAACGAACAGGGGGAAAAATATGGGTAAGAGAAAAGGCAATATTAAAGGATATAGAAAAAGGATATTCTGTAATTGTTGGTCATATTAGAGAAATTAAATCAAGCGATAATGTTGATAATTTAACCGAGATTTTTAATGTTGATAAGTTTCAAGAGGATATGGATATTCAGATACATCTAACACCTGGATATTTAATGCTTTTGGATATTGATGATTTTAAAAATTTTAATATTGTCAATGGACGTGAATATGGTGATGAAATCATTAAAAAAGTTTCAAACATATTAAGGGAAAATATTCATTATCCCAATAAATTATATCGACTTTATGGGGATCGTTTTGCGATTAATTTTATTGAAAAAGAAAAAAAATATATTTTAGATTTTTATGAATTTATAAAAAAAGAACTATCTTATTTATGTACATTTTCTGCAGGCGTTGCTTATTATAAAAAGCAAAATCATGGCAGTAAAGAAGATATATATTTATATTCAGAAGTAGCATTGGAATACGCTAAAAAAGAAATTAAAAATCAAATTGTATTTTTTTCAAAGGAAGATTTTCAAAAAAATTTGAATTATATTAATTTTTTGAATGAGATAAAACAGTGCATTCATCAAGGATTTCAAGGATTTGAATTAGTATATCAACCACAAATCCACAGCGATGATTATAGTGTCTATGGGGTAGAGGCGTTATTACGCTATCACTCGTCAATAAAAGGTAATGTGAGTCCTACAGAATTTATACCAATATTGGAACAAACTGGTTGGATTTGTGAAGTAGGAGAATATATTTTAAGAGAAGCAATATATCAATGTAAAGAATGGAGAAAATATATTCCTAAAATGCATATCAGTGTTAACATGTCATATTTACAATTACAAAAAGAGGGAATTGCAGAGTTTGTTTTAAATTTATTGAAAGAAGCAAATCTACCAGGTGATGCATTAACAATTGAGTTGACAGAAAGTATTCAATTGCAAAATTATCAGCATTTTAATAAAATATTTTATCTGTGGAAACAAAAGGGTATCAAAATTTCAATTGATGATTTTGGAACAGGTTATTCCAGCTTAAGTTATTTAAAAAGTATAGAAATTGACGAAATTAAAATTGATCGTTGCTTCATTCATCATGTTCAATTTAATTTGTATAATTTACGTTTATTAAATAATATGATTAACCTTGCACATAGTGAGAAAATTAAAGTATGTTGTGAGGGAGTTGAAACTATGGAAGAATTGGTGTGTTTACAAGAAATACATACAGATATTTTACAAGGTTATTTTTTCTCCACGCCACTAAAAAAAGATGAATTTGAGTTGAAGTATATAAATCCAACTACAAACCAATTTTTGAACTGGAGCAAGAAAAAAAAGGAATTAAAAGAATTACGCTTAAAGGACAATAAAAATTTGATTGAAATATTTCAAAAAGAGGATATGGGGAATATTGTGGAATGTATGGATGAAATTGTATATGTCAGCGATATAGATAGTTATGAATTATATTATTTAAATGCAGCAGGGCGAAGACTTGTAGGGGTATATGACTATAAAGGAAAGAAATGTTATGAAATCTTACAAGGGTTGAAAAAACCTTGTGATTTTTGTACGAATGATAAATTATGTAAAGAAAAATTTTATATTTGGGAAAAAGAAAATGAGTATTATCAAAAACATTTCATTTTAAAAGATAAACTTATCCCATGGAAAGGAAAAATAGCCCGTGTAGAAATGGCAATCGATATTACAGAGAAACAGTTAATTAGTCAATCAATTCAAAATCAACTTGATTTACAAAATACAATTATAGATGTTTATAAAATTCTTTCTAGTGAATTAGAGTTTAAAGAGATGATGAGTCGTATAGTAAAAATAATAGGTTTGTTTTGTAAAGGTGATAGAAGCTACATGATAAAATTAAATAGAGATAGTCATGAATGGAATGTGGATTTTGAATGGTGCGCGGATCATGAGAAATATTTACAACAGTACAGTTATATTAGTGATAAAGTATGTGTTGAAAATAGTAGTGTGGTAGTTCCAATTTTACAAAAGAATAAAATAAATGTGATTATTGGAGTAGATAATCCATATAATCAAAGAGATAGTTATTATTTATTAGAAACTATTTCAGATTTTTTAAGATCTTCTATAGTTACATTAGAAAATAGAAATAAATTAAATAATTGATTAAAAAATAAAAACTTATTGTGTAAAAAAATTTATGCAATAAGTTTTTTTATATTTGTGATATAAAAATGATTTTGTAATGCTTTCTGTAATGCTACATTTTATATAATGTATTAAGTTCAGTATAGAACAAAAAGAGAGAGTATTGTTGATGAATAAAATATTAATAGAAAGAAATAGAATGAATTATGTAAATATAGTTACAAAAATAGAAATAGTTTTGAAGTTGTGTATCATTAATAAAATATTATGCGAAAGACAAGGGTTTTTAGCAAATCTGTTATATGTTTAATAGTGAGTTAGGGTTATGTTACAAGTAAAGAAAAACAACGCTCAAAAAGAATGGAAAAATAAAAAACGTAATATTTATATAGTTGTAGCACTTATTATAGCAGTAGGAATAAGTATAGCGATATTTTATTTTCCAATATTGTATATAACAGGAAATTCTATGGCATCAACAATAAATAAAAATGAAGTAATACTTATAAAGAAAACAAAGAAAGTCGAAAATAAAGATATTGTTGCATTTTACTATAATAAAAAAATTTTTGTAAAACGAGTAATTGCGAAGGAAAAGGATATTGTAGATTTGGATACACAAGGAAATGTGTATATAAATAAAAAAAAGATTGAGGAACCTTATATAAAAAATCAAAGTAAAGGAGATTGCAATATCACATTTCCATATCAAGTTCCTGAAGGTAAAGTTTTTTTATTAAATGATAATCGAATAGATTGTTATGATAGTAGAAATTCTTCCATTGGAAGTATTTCAAACAAGCAAATTATAGGGAAGTTAATGTTTCGATTTTAAGTATTATATTAGAATAAAATACTTTGAAAGTAAGTGTCTTTATAGGAGGATAAAGCATGAAAAAAATAAGAGAAAAAGAGTGTCAATTATTTCCAAAATATAATAAAAAGAAACTATTAAATAAAAATATTATATTATTGATCGTCGCAATTATAACAATTATTTCTGTAAATTTTGTATATCCTGCTATTTCAGCAATTGAATTTAATTCATGTGTAGCAAATATACATCAACATACAAAAGACTGTTATGAAAACGGGCAATTAGTTTGTGGTTCTGCAGATTATGTTATTCATACACATGACAAACATTGTTATGATGAGGAGAATAATTTAATTTGTCCACTTCCAGAAATTAAAGAACATCTTCATGAAGAAGGCTGTTATCATAATGAAAAAGAATTGATTTGTAAAGATTCTTCACATTCGCATACAGATGAATGTTATCAAGATAAAAAGATATTGATTTGTCCACAAAAAGAAATTGAGATACATAAACACACAGCAGAATGTTTTCAAGATAATAAACTTGTGTGTAAAAAATTAGAGGTTTTACGTCATCAACATACAGATCGTTGTATAGATAAGTTAAAAAATAAAGACGGAGTTGATAATCCGTTAGAAGTAGAAAAATATGTTACAAAATTTGAATTATCTTATAAAAATAAGGATACTAATAATTGGATACCAATTACGAATGAGACTACAAATGTTCCTGGAGATGCGAGTGTTTTACTTAAAATTGAATATGATAATGTAGAAATCGATGATTTAAAAAATGCAGATTATCGAATGAAATACACATTACCTTCTCTTTTGAAAGAACCAAAAGTTAGCGGAATTATTACAAGTGGTGAACATAAGATTGGAACAATTGTTTCTCAGGGAAATAGCGTTATTTTACAATTTGATAAAAATTGGATTGATGAACTATCTAATAAAGAGCAACATCAAATTAACGGAAATTTTTATGTTGAATCACAGTTTGATGGGACACAGGTAGAGGAAGGAAAACCAGGACAAATTGTAATTGGAAATGGAAAGGTAGAAGTACATTTTGAAGAAGATGTGCATGCGAAGCATGGAAAAGTAAATATTGAAAAAAGTAAACCAACATTTAGTGAAGAAAAGGATGGAATCTATTTAACATATAAATTAACCGTAAGTGTTCCTAATGACGCTGCGAAAGTACCAGACGTAAAAGTAGTTGACCAATTCACAAAAAATATAGATTACATCGAAGAATATGTTGGAGTTACAGGAGAGATTTCTGAAACAAAACAAACAGGAGATACAAGTGGACCATGGGAAGAATATCCCTCAACAAGCAATAGAGGAAAGGTTTATCTTGGAAATATGGTTTCAAAAGAACACGTCATACCTGAGCCTGCAAAAGGGGAATTGAAAAAACCAGGAATTATGGTGTGGGAAATTGGAGAAATGCAAGCTGGAGAAACTCGTAACTTATCGTATAGAGTAAAATTGAAGGATAATTACAAGGGAGTTAATGCAGGGGATTCAAATCAGGCAATCGCAAATGCAGCAACTGTTTTTTCAAAAACATATTTCAGAAAAGATGTTGCAGTAAATTTTACACCAGTCGCAAAAGTTGATATAAGGAAAACAGTAGGCGAATATGTCCCTAATAAAAATGATGATGGGGGAATACTTACCTATAATATTTGGATGAAAGCAGATGAAAAAAATACCTATCGTTTAGAAAATGTAAAAGTATCAGATTATTTTACAGATAACAATTTATTACCCTATATTGAATATGTAGAGGATTCTTTCCATTTATATAAAGGGAATTCAGCGTCTGGCGAAATTATTAATTTTGAAGATGTAAAACCTGAAAAAGTTTCTAAGAATCCTATAATTAATAATGAAACTACAAAACGTTTTGATTCATATATTGGAAGTTTTGACAAGGGAGAAGAAAAAGTATTAACGTATTCTGTAAAAATCAAACCAGGGATATTTTTTATGGGAAATCAAGCAATCACCTTAAGAAATCGTGCTATTGTATCCTCAGATGATCATTGGAAGGATGGAAATAAACAATATAATGCATATAATCGTGATAAGACATTGGATAAAAAAGTTTGGAATCGAAAAATCTCAAAAGAACTTACTACAGAAGCAATAACTGTTCAAATACCTGAAAAAGATACAGTGTATGAGTCATTATCGAAAAAGGATCAATCATTAAAATCGTTTATAGTTCCAAAAAATTCACAAAAATATGAAATAGTAGTGAATGAGGAAGGAAAATGGGATTTTTCAAATGTTATTTTAACAGATACTTTGAAAAAAGATTTTATGAAGTATACAGGATATTTAAAAGTAGATGCATATCGTATTAATTCATCAAAAAGATTTTCTAGTAATCAACAAACGATTGATTATGTAAAACAGGGAGATTTAGTAAAAACTTCTTGGTTAAATATTCACCAAAAGAGTCAATTTAGTTTTAAACCATCCGATTTAGGAATGGATGGAGCATATGCATATGTATTAACATATTATGTTTCAATTAATAATATCGAAAACTTACATCGCCCTATTTTAAAAAATGATTTTCAAGTATCAGGAGATGTTGTAGGTCCTAACGGAAGCAATGTTCAAATTCCAGGAATTACAGCAAGCAGTTCTATCATTCTTCAAGGAAATGTTCACTATAAAATTGAAAAAAATGGTTGGTATTACAATAAAAATTCTTTGATTGAAAAAAATGAGTGGTCTAAAGGTGAGTTGTATTGGGGAATTCAAATGTCAGGAAATCGAATTCCTGCAAAAATGAAAATGAAAGATACACTACCAGATAAAAAAATACAAAAATTTTATGAGGAATCAATGGTTGGAATTTACAAAGGAGTTCTTCCAAAGGGAAAAACATTGAAGGATTTTAAGAGTGTAGAAGAATTAAAACAAGCAGGTTTTACAGAATTGAAAGGAATTCAAAGTAGTGATCAGGATATTACAAAAGAGGATTATCGATGGGAAGTTAGAGAAAATCAATATATATTTATAGAATTTAATAAAGATATATCATTAAATGAAGAAAAAGGAGAAATTCTATTTACCATTGTAAAGTCAGCTCCGCAAATAATTCCAACAAGTAAACGAGGATGGCAAGATTATTACAACAAAATGTCAAGTTATACTTCAGGTGATGATGATTGGCACAATGATGGAGAAGGAAAAATGACGGTTTATGGAAGTGATGGAGTTTTCAAAGAGGTTCAAGGTGCATATACGTTTGATGGAAATCGATGGGAAACATTAAAAGCAGGGCCTCATCCAAATAGTGATAAATTAAAGAAAGATTGGATAACACAACCAGGGACTTATGTAGAATGGTTGGTTCATATCAATTGGGATGGATCTATGTCAGGCTTAGCAGAAATAACAGATCAATTACCGGAAGGATTAGAACCAGTATATGTACGTTATTATTGGGTTCATCGATATTATCGCAATCAAAACCAAACCGTTCCTTCTACTCCTTTGATTCAGGAATATGAAAATAATCCTGATTGGGTAAAATCTGAGCGTATAAGTATTCCAGAAGAAGAAAATAGTAATCGAACATGCATTTCTTATTATAATAAGAAAAGTCATGAAATACGTTGGAATATAGATCATTTACAGAATGGTGGTAATGTAGATGAACGTGCAGTTGAGTTTCAAGTTGTATGTCGTGTAACGGATCAAGATGCGTTGTTAAGTGGAAAAGATGTCACTTTAAATAATACGATTGTTGTAAAATCATCCAATGGAACACAAACCAATTCGGATTCTATTACCATTCGTAAAAATACATTGAATAAAGTTGGAGAATATAATCCTAACCAAGATGGAAATCGATATCCGTTTAAAATCGATATTAATCCATTAGGGGAGGATTTAGTTCCAAATGTAGATACTATTACCGTTATTGATGAATTAAGCCCAACTTTGATTTTAGCACCCCATAC
>JARHZK010000047.1 GCA_029258245.1 Longicatena sp.
ATATTGACTGATTCTAGATGTATCAATATTTTCCCCATAACTTTCCTTAATAGAATTTGCAATTGGATGGGATGAATAGTATTCTCCATAAGCCGCTAATTCTAATAATTTTTCATCATTATGATCAACTGCACACACCTTACTTACAATAAACTTACCTTTTGTTAATGTACCAGTTTTATCAAATACAACAGTATCTACATCTTTCAAAGCTTCTAAATAATTTCCACCTTTAATTAATATACCTTCTTTACTTGCTTTTCCAATTCCTGCAAATAACCCTAATGGAACAGAAACTACTAAGGCACACGGGCATGAAACAACTAGAAATGTCAATGCATTTTCTATTAAGTCTATCCATTGTAAATGCTTCACAAATAATGGTGGCAACAGTATAAATGCCAGTGCTAAAACAACTACTATAGGAGTATAAAATTTTGCAAATTTTGTAATAAACTTTTCCATAGGAGCTTTCTTACTGCTTGCATTTTCTACCAATTCTAAAATACGAGAAACACTAGATTCTCCATATTCTTTTGTAACACGGATTGTTAATACTCCACTCAAATTTACAAATCCAGCTAATATTTCATCCTCTTTTGCTATATCTTGAGGCATACTTTCTCCTGTTAATGCTGATGTATCAATAGAACTTACACCATCAACAACAATTCCATCCAAAGGAACTCTTTCTCCTGGTTTTACAATAATAATATCATCTACATGTACATCTTCTGGTTGTTTCTTTATATATTCCCCATGTTCTTTTACATTTGCATATTCTGCACGAATATTCATTAAAGAAGATATGGAACGTCTTGAACGTTGTACTGCATAAGATTGAAACATTTCTCCTATTTCATAAAAAATCATAACCGCAACAGCTTCTGTGTAATCTTGAATTAAAAATGCTCCAATCGTTGCAATACTCATCAAGAAATTCTCATCAAAAATTTCTCCACGTAATACATTTTTAATAGCTGTATAGACAACTTTTCCTCCAACTAATATATAAGATAAAAGTAACAATAAAACTTTTATTGATTGTTGTTTCCAAATGATTCCCACAATAAATAAAAAGATTCCAATATATAATCTCTTATTTTTAGAAAACGAAAACATCTGATAAGAAAATGCATTAGAATTATCTTGTTTTTCTAATTCAACATTTACTCCATCCTCCAATGTCGGAATCACCGAAATAATTTGTTGTATCGTATCTACTTTCTTACTTTGATCCTTTACTTTAACAAATAAAACCCCATTAGAAAAATTTAAACTTGCATCATCAACATTTTCCATATGCGTGATATATTCTTCAATTTTAGCTGCACAATTGGGACAATCTAATCCCTTTACATATAATTTTTCTGCATTTTCTATTCTTTTTTCTTCATCATGTCCATGTAAATGATGATCCTCACCACAATCACATGAATGTATATGATGATGAGATTCTTTTATCTCTTTTACTTCTACTTCTGGTTCTATTTGATGAATAACCGATTTAATTCTTTTCTCTAATTCTTCACAATCTATTTCTACAAATAATCGTTTTGACACAAAATCTACATTTGCATCATGAACGCCTTTTATTTTCATAATATGTTTTTCAATTTTCATAGCACAGTGTGCACAATCAAGACCTTCTAATCTATAAACCTTTTTCATATCTTTTCTCCTTTATGAATGCTCTAATATATGTGCTATTCCTGCATCATAAATCATTTGTATATGTTCATCATCTAACGAGTAAAAAACATTTTTCCCACTACGACGATACTTTATAATGTGATTTTGACGCAATACCGATAACTGATGTGAAACAGCAGAATGCGTCATATCCAACAAATAAGCAATATCGCATACACATAATTCTTCATGAAAAAGCATTCCTAATATCTTTAATCTTGTAGGATCTGCAAACATTTTAAATAATGTGGACAATTCATTACTTCTTTCCACGGATAACATATCTTTTTTTATTCTATCTATAACATCTGTATGAACTTGCAATTCATCACATTCAAATTTTAAATTATTCATATACACATCTCCATTCTACATATGAACAAATATTCATATGTTCATTTTTATTATACATATTTTTCATACGCTTGTAAATAAAAAAAAGATGTTTTTTTAAACACCTCTAAAATACAAAATCGTTTTCATAATCGTATAGGTAGCTGCCCTAAGTTTTTCAGGTGCACTTTCTAGTGCTTGCTGAAACGACATTGCACGATCTGCAATACTATAAATACCTATAAATCCTAAATCATATAAATCCATATATCCAATCCCCAATGCTCCACTAATGCATAACGTTGGCTTTTGATATTCATTCGCAACTTTCAAAATTCCAACAGGAACTTTTCCATACATGGTTTGATGGTCACTTTGACCTTCTCCTGTTATAACCAAATCGCAATTTTTTATTTCTTCTTTTATATTACTATATCTTAGTAACAATTCAATTCCTGGCTCCATTTTAGCATGTAGAACACCGATCAACACAGCTCCGATTCCACCAGCTGCACCTCCGCCTTCATATTCATTAATATCTATATGTAGATACCTTTGAATTTGATTACGATAATTTTCCATACCCAAATCAATTTTTTTAATTTGATTTGGGTATAATCCTTTTTGTTTTCCGTATACATAGGTTGCACCATTTTCACCTAGCAAATAATTTTTTACATCGCATGCTGCAATCAATTCAATCCCTTCTAATTTACGAAAACGATTAAAATCAATATATCTTATTTTTTCTAAATTGATTGTCTGTGGTGATAAATATTTATGATTTTCATCATAAAATCTTGCGCCAAAACTTTGTAAAAGTCCCATTCCTCCATCATTTGTTGCACTTCCTCCAAGACCAATAATTACTTTTTTACAACCTTTTTCTACTGCATCTAAAATAACTGTACCAACTCCATAACTACTACCAAATAACGGAGCTCTTTGTTCTCTAGCATGCATGTTTAACCCTATTATATTTGCAACCTCAATAACCGCACACTTTCCATTCTCTATCATCGTATATTCCGTTTCTATACGTTTTCCATATGCATCTGTTGTTTGTACTTTTTGTTTTACACCACGACATGTTTCATGAAATGCCTCAACTGTCCCTTCTCCACCATCTCCAATTGCATACGGGATAGTTTCGATTGTTTCATCCACTTGATGTACTCCTAATTCTATTTGTCTTGCAACGGTTTTTGAACTCATACATCCTTTATATGAATCACATGCTATTACTATTTTCATCTAATCACTCCTAGGTGTAATAAATATCTTGAATTAATTTTACCACATCTTATGATAAAAATACTACAAAATTCAAATCGATATCCCCATACATATCATAACATATATTTAATTCATCATAAAATTTTTATTTTTCTCCCAAAGCGATATGTTTTATTTCAATTTTACAGATTATTATCAAATCATAAGTACAAGGGTACTATTAACAAGTAAAATTGTATTATAACTATAGCAATTTCAAGTCTTTTCTAAACACTATACTAATTAAACCTATTCACAATTATCAAAAAAGGCGTATAATATTTATAGAAAGAAGGAATAGAAATATGAAAGTACTATGTATATTAACAGATGGTTTTGAAGAGTTAGAAGCTGTTGGAACAGTTGCTCTTCTTAGAAGAGCTGGCATTGACGTAGATATTTGTGCCATTGATGCAACTACTGCCTGTGGTAGATTCCAGATATCACTAAATAATTTAAAAAAATTAGATACTATCGAAAGTAATGACTATGATGCATTGTTTTTACCAGGTGGTCCACATTATCAAAAACTTGAAGAAAATGAAGAAGCGATGAGTATATTAGCATCTTTTATGGATAAAAATAAATTCGTATGTTGCATCTGTGCAGCACCAACAATTTTAGGTCATAAAGGATATCTAAAAAATAGAAACTATACATGCTATACAAGTATGAACGAAGAATTTGGAGGTACATATATAGATAAATATACTGCATGTGATGGTAATTTGATCACAGGAAGAAGTGCTGCAGCAGTCATCGATTTTTCTTTTTTGATTATTGAAAAACTATTAGGAAAAGAAAAATCAGAAGAAGCAAAAAAATCCATTTACTACTATTAATAAAATGTTTTTATATAAAATTGATATATATTAATTAGACCTTTGACAATGATACTCTTAGAGTATACATTGTCTTAAGGTCTTTTCTTATCACAGCTTTATAAAAAAAAGTGACTTCAAGCTATCCATTACCCAAAATCACCTAGCAAAAAAGAACGATTCATAAATTTCATATCATATAGTTAGTCAATAAGCCAAGTTATAACAGTAAGTAAAATCTTTCTTAATAAGTTTATACTTCATATTTTATCCTTTTTATCATTCTAACCTTTTTCACAAAGAGCACCATACCTATCACATTTATAACCAGAACCACAATTAATAAAATAATATGTAAATCAGAAAAAATATATTTTATATAATTTATAACATTAAACAATAATATGATACATACTATTCCATAGATAACTATAGAAATATTACATAAAATTATACTAATCTTAAATTTCCATGTTCTCATAACTCCTGTTTGAAAAACTCTTGCAGCACATTGTAATATCAATATGAACATTAATCCTCCTACAGGAATCAAAAAAAACAAAAAAAATTCTACTAACAAATTAAAAAAATCAATCGTGAGCGCCGATCCTCCTGCAAATAGAAAATACCATCCTATCCCTGGAGTTTCTTTTGCATTTTCCACTTCAGTCATAACAGATGACGAAGTATCATAAGAGAAATCATGAATAGAAAAATAACCGAATATAATTGTTGCAATCGTACAAATAAAAATTAGAATCAATAATCTTGTAAGAATCTTTTTCATAACTCATCCCTCAATTCAATAACATTTTAGAAGCAATTATTTTACTGTAAATAATTACTCTTCATTATGTTCTATATAATCTTGTCCTCTTTTTTCATATAAATGGACTATTTTTTTATAATATACAACTGTATATATAATAGCAATTGCATCAAATATTAGTAAAAAGCTAAAATAATTATGTAAGACTTTTTCTTGCATAGGAATCAAAATTAAGCACATACCTGCAATCATAGGAAGTAGTGCAAGCACAAAATGTAATTTCCACTGATGATTATCCAATCGAAATAAATTCATAGAATATTGTAAACGCAAAACACAATCCAATACAACCAATCCACTTACAACTAATGGGTAATTATTAACAATCACTTCTGGTTTACTTGCCACAATAATTCCAGCAAGCAAATATAGAATACCGAACGAAAAACTAAATTCGTTTGGTTTCAAATAATCTTTTTTAAAAAAATAAATTAAAATTTGAAATAATCCTACTAATGCAACAATTATTCCAGCAATCATAAAAAAATGTAAGAACTGCTCTCTTGTGATTCGATATGATAATATCGCAAATATCATATAAAATATTGATAAAATAAATAATTTCCAATTTTCAATTTTAATATTCATAATTCTACCTCAATTCATTATCTTCTTTATTTTATTATAACATGTTATTTAGTAATCTATCACATTTTATAGTTGAAAGCACTTTATTTTTTTAATAATCAAGGTATTTTTTTAATTTTATTAATTTTAAATTAATAATATTTAAATTCTACTTGCTTTTTTCAAACTTAAATGATATGATATACAAGCAAATTATGTATAGTATTATACGGAAGGAGGAAAACGGTATGTCAAAAGTCTGTGAAATTACAGGTAAAGGTCCTTTATCAGGTAATAAACGCTCTCACTCTATGCGTGCATCTCGTCGTAACTGGAATGTAAACTTACAGAAGGTTAGGGTAGTTGTTGATGGGAAACCTCAAACAATCCGTATTAGTGCTCGTGCATTGAAAACTTTAAAAAATAAAGGTGCTATCTAATAGAGTTAAAACAGGGAAACCTGTTTTTTTATTATATTAACTAAGCAAAATACTCTTCACCTAACCTTAAAGAGTATTTTGCTTTTTTTATCAACCACTATAAATCAAAAATACTATTTCCAATAAACTCTGACAAAATAGAAGTTCTTGGAATAGCCTTTGTTGTTCCATCAACGATATAATCTAATAATTTGCAAAGTCGATTTGCTTCTAGATATTCCCCTTGTTCTGGTGTTATTGCTTCTAATAACGGTTTTACAAGTGGTTTTAATACAGCTAATTCATATATCATAGAAGAATTAAATATTGCATTCGCTTCTTCTTGATACGGATAAATATATTTATCTTCTGCATCTCTTACATTCCCCCAAAATTTAATTGTATCCGCTGCAGACCAACCTCGAAATTGACTATCCCTTATAATTCTTCTTAATAGGCGATAATCACTTGTAGGGAAATGGTTATGATCATCAAAATTCAAGTGTGTTAATGCATTAATATAAATACGGTATTTTATTTTTTCAGGCATATATGCACTACTAATTGGGTTCAACCCATGAATACCTTCAATAATCATAATTTGATTTTCATACATTTTTAATGTTCTATCTTTCCATTCTCTCTTGCCAGTCTTAAAATTATATCTTGGCATTTTTACTTCTTCACCACAAGATAATTTTAATAACGTCTCATTAAATAAAGGTAAATCTACAGCATCAATAGAATCAAAATCATAATTTCCATCTGGAAGTAAATGACAATTTTCACGATTTATATAAAAATCATCCATTGAAATCGTAATCGGTTCTTTTCCATGAATTCGTAAGTGAATAGCTAGTCGTTTTGAAAAAGTAGTTTTTCCTGCAGAGCTTGGTCCTGAAATCATAATAAATTTTGTATTCGGGTGTTCATTAATAATATCTGAGGCGATATCTTCTAATTGTTTTTCAGCCATTGTTTCACTCATTAAAACAAGCTCATCCATCTTCCCATTAACAATATTTTGATTCAACTGAGCAATATTGGAAACTCCGATTTGTCTTCCCCATTCCTCAAAAGACTGAAATACTTCAAATAATTTCATTTGATTTACAAATTTATTTTGACTAGATAACCATATACCAGGCGCATAATATCGGAGTTTAAATGAGGTTAAATAGGAAGTATTTGGTAACATAATTCCATAAAAATAATCTTTCATTCCATCTAACTCATAAATACTACTCTCTTTTTTCATACGATATTTCAAAACATTTGCTTTATTTTCCATTCCATTTTTCAAAAAATAAGAAACTGCATCATTTGTTTGTACCTTAATCTTTTTGATTGGCAATTTTTCTAGTACCATAGATTTCATTTCTTTCTCTATATTTTCTACATCTTTCGGTGTTAAAAAATTCACCTGTTCTATTTCACAAAATACGCCATTACTTAATGCATGTTCTACATGTACATGAGCCTTTGGATATAATCTATGAACAGCAGCTATAAATAAAAAATTTAATGTACGATCATAGATTTGCTTTCCGATATTACTATTTTTTTTAATTAAATGTATACTCCCCTCTACTAACGGATGTAGTAATGAATATAATTTTCCATTACATGTATATGCATACACATCTTTTCTTTGAACATCATCTAATACATCCTGTAAATAAGTTCCTTTTTCAATATTCATGACTTTATTCTCTAATGTGATTTTCATATCGAATCACTCCTCTCATATGTAATTTACTATAGATAGATGAAACTTAAAAAGCTTTTAAATTTAATTCAACAAAATAATCTATATTTATAACTTATACAGATGGTTAGCTTATTTCATGTTAAAGTAAAATTAGAATAATCATTTTATATTGAATGATGGAATCCAATATCTTTAGTTATGGATAAATGCAGTAATATATAAAAAAGACAAAACACAGTATAAACATAATAACATTTATATATTTTTTTTAATTTTAAAGGATTTATCTTATATTTTTTGTAAATTCTACGAATTAGAAAAACATAGAAAAGCAATTATGGTACCAATAATGATAAAACACAGAATAGTAGGAATATTTTATATTAACGCTTCTTACATAGATTTCAACCTTTTTTGCTATTTTAAATACTGTTATGAGCACCATAGATACGAGCTACTCAATGTCACCACATCAAAAAATAGTATATGTTATATCAAATCATGAATGCATATAAACCTGTAAAAATACATAATATTCCGAATAATAAATGCAAAATACATTTAATTCCGATTCTTTTTTCTAACACAAACATTGATGGAGTTTGCGGATTTATATAAATCTGGTATTCGTTTCCCTTCACCATCTCTTGTTCAAGTTTATGTAAACTATATGTATTTAAACATTGATAGAGATACGTATGCCCATTATAGTTATATTTAAATATAGGAGCATAACTTGAAATTCTTTTACTATAATAAGAATTATACCCTTGGTACAAACCTGTAACCATTTGTTTACATACTATAACCGACTTTATATTGTGGTACGAAATCTTAACAATAGTACCTCCCATAGTAACTCCTACCAATACAAACGTATATTTTACACCACCTGGAATAATAAAACATAGAAAAGCTAATGCAATACCGATAAATATAAATATTATAAGTTTAAAACCATTCTGATTTTGTTCATATATCTTTTCTTTAAAAGCCATATAAGTAATCCAACCAAAACCTATTACGCAAAACAATAATTCAAACACTTCTTTATTCATCATATCCCTACTTTCATCTTATAGCTTTGAATGTATTAAAATTTCTTTAAAATATTATTCAAGTTATCTTTATGCCATAGCGAGTAAAATTTACTTTATATCATTTTTTCAACAAATATACATACTTCATTTTCTAATTTACCATTCCCATTATTGGTTCCAATAATCACGATACCTTTCATATTGCAATGAATCGTATAATATTACATTGAAAACATTGTTGAAACAAAGCCTAAAATATAAGTTAATTTGTTAGATTATAATTTCAATAATCAAATGATTTTCTTTAAACTCAATTCCTTTTAGATCTAATTTTTTTATTATCGAGTTCATTCAATATAATTTTTATCCTTTTTTCCAACATTTCATAAGCCGTTGCTTTATGTTTTTCTAAAAGTTTCTTCTCTGTCTTAGTTGCGATAAGATCTAATTGTTCAATTAATTGAATCGCTTCATTAATTTTATCATTCAAACACATTGCCACAACTACGTTCATATACCAACACATCAACGCATACATAGTTTTAGGTTATTCTTCAACATCAAATAATCTTTTATAGAATAAAGCAGCATCATGATTTTCATTGTATTTTTTAACGATTGCATTGTTAGTTTGAATAAACAATCGATCTCTATGTTCAAGTACAATATAAGAAATCAAAAAATACAGTACAGATACAATAATACTGCCGACTACCACAAAAAGTCAAAAATTTAATACACTATTAACCAATGAAGAAGTAATCAAAATATAGATAGATACGGGAACCACCAAAAAGATTCCAACAAATGTTCCTATTCTTTTTTCTTTTTTCAAATTGTTCTTTGTAGTCACTGAGTTTATTTGGTTCATACATCATAATAACTCTCCTTCTTTAAATCATTTTAATAGTTTATCAAATCCATTATGTTCTACTATACCAAATTATACTGCAACTAACCGATTGTTTCCTTACTCTAATATTTTGGAATTTGTTTCATATTGCCCATAATTAAAACGACCCTTCACTTTTATAGAAATACTTGTTACGTTATCATTATAAAAGAAAATATATGCATCAAGCTCATCATTCTTTAACTTACAAGCTATTTATAAATTTTCAGCAAAGATTAATTTATATCCTTCAATATCTTCTAATTTCTTTTCCATTTCTTTACTAACTGTAGAACAATTAATTCCATTTAAAGTTACAAAATCAGCTAGACTCTTTGTACCTTTATTATATCAATAAACTAATTCTATAATCACTTCATTTAGTTTACAAAGAACTTCTCCATCATTAACAATTTATATCTCTAAATCATAATTATCTTTCTTTAGATCATGTGATATACTTCGATTAGATTCTGGTGTCACAGATGTGTTTCAAGTCTCCTCCATTAATCAACAATTCATTCCTCTTATACAAATTCCGGTATACATCATTTTTAAGATGTAAAATTGTATTATCATCTCTAATTAATGGTTGACTTGGTTTATTCGCACGTAATTCATAAAACGGTGGTAATCATAAAAGTTATCAACAAAAACAAATACTCTCTTTTTCATATCAAAGTTAAACATGATAAGAGGTAAATTTTTGTTTATTATCTAAATAAATTGCATAAACCATATTGATTCACACACATCCTTTAATTAAACTTATCCTTTTCCTCTATTTATGCATCTATTTTATCAAATATATTAGCCTCTTACAACAATATACATTTATAAACATATAAAATTAATCTTTACTTACTCCTATTTTTATCCACATAATGTAATATTGCTATAAACAGTATAATAGATCTCTATAAGCATATAATTGAAGTCCTAACAATGTTACACATATTTAATAAAATAGAGATGCTACTATTGTAATAAACAAAGAAAGGATCTCTAATGCATTTAATATATATGATCATTTGCCATTTTTAACTGTTACCCTTAGCACAAAAGATTCCTTGAGAAACAAAATTAATCTTATAATGTTCATAAAATGATGACAATACTTTTGCAGAGAAACATACTCACAAAGCAAAGGTCACCATGACCAATGTTATCTATAAAGGCATTTTTCATTAATTTAATACAAAATTAGAACCAACCAAGAATATTAATTCAAATAATAGAACACTCAAACTAATAAGATATATAATAAACTATTTTCTTCATTAAGATCCATCGAAATATTACATTAACCCTTCAACCATCACAAGCTTAGCAATACTCGCTCCTAAACAATCTGTTGTAGATATTAATAATATAACATTGAGTATGTTCTTTCTTACAATATGTTTCAATTTTCCTTATTATAATATAACCTTTATTCATTTCTCTATTAATTTCATTATATTAAAAAAAGCGATATTCCTATCGCTCAGATTGTTGACAAAGTAGCATTTCGAAAGAATTGCTGCTTTTCTTTTTGGTATTTTTTTCGATTTATTTGAATATATATGAATTTTATTCTGTTTTTTATTGTGTTTAATAGTGATTTCCATCTC
>JARHZK010000055.1 GCA_029258245.1 Longicatena sp.
CACGCTATCTTGAGGGGGTAGTGGATTATCATCCGTGTGAGTTCAAGTCTCATCGACTGCACCAATTTAATCATAATAGTGTGCTCTACACTATTTTTTTTATAGACAAAATATTATATGAGGTTTACTATAAATATATGCAGAAGTGGTGGAATGGCAGACACGTTGTCTTCAGACGGCAATGCGATGAGTCGCGTGAGAGTTCAAATCTCTTCTTCTGCACCATAAAGATAATTAAAAAGTCGGCGTCAAAACCGACTTTTTTAATTATCCTTTTATTCATTGATTTTTTTATTCGACATCCATAATTTTATTCGTCGGCATTAGATATACTAAAAGTCCACTTTTATTTTTTATGAAAATACATAAAACCATATACTAGTATAGAGTAATAATGATATCCCTATTTCAATAGAATAACAAATACATAATCTTTTTTTATTTATGTTGTTTTCGATAACGATCTCCATCTAAAAAAAACATCGTAAAAGTAGCACGTGATAATAATACGTCTTCATCATTAAAAATAAATACTTCATATACTCCGGTTGTTCTTCCTGCCGATATTTCCTGGGCAATTCCAATTAGTTTACCTCCTCGACCGGGTTTAATATAATTAATTGTTCCTGCAAGTGTTACACTATCTCTTCCAGTTGCAAAACTAGCAGCACCTGCTGCAGTATCTGCTAATGAATATAAAGCACCTCCATGAACAAATCCATGTACATTTAAAATTTGTTCATCAATAATCATTTCTACTTTCGCATACCCATCTTTCACTTCTACAACATGCATATCATTGCTTTGTAAAAATTGACTTGATGAATTTAATCTATTCCTTAAGGTTTCCATATTCTGACTCATACAATTCTCCATTCTTATTTATAAAAAAGAGTATATAAAATACTCTTTATTCAAATGAGCGTTTAATTATTTGGGCAAAAGCAATTGCTTTGCGAATGTCCTCTTCATTGGGATGCATACTTGCTTGATCAAAATTATCCATCATCTGTTGCATCTTTTTCGGATCTTCTGCCATTTTCATTTCATATCGTTCTCTTATTTCTATTGGCATCTTACCTTGACACATAAAACCATCCACATACGTACAATCATCTTCAAGCAATCCGCTAACTCGTTGTAAAAGCATATTATAATATGCTTCACTTCCGCCAAATCCACAAGTACCAAATAAAACAATTTGTTTGTTATGTAACAATGAAAAATAATCCAACAAATCACTTGGACAACTTCCTTTATCTGTCCAAAATCCTATAAATATTACATCTGCATCTTTGGTTTTTTCATAATTTGGTTCTCCGAAATATAAACATTCTTCTTTGGTAAACGTTTTTGAAATCGCCTCAGCAATCAACTTTGTATTTCCTGTATGACTACTATATACTATTGCATATTTCATAACTTTCACTCCTTTATCTAAGGATATTGTAGCACTTTTTAGATAAATTTGTTACTTTTTCATACTTTGATATACTTTTTCAACTTCTTCTTTAGATGCAATTCCTTTCGTAAATGCACTTGCACTTCCACATGCAACTCCCCATTGTAAAGCTTCCTTATAGGAATCATTTTGTAACCATCCGTATAAAAATCCTGCAACCATAGAATCTCCTGCACCAACAGAATTTACAACCTTTCCACTTGGACTTCGCATTTGCAGTACTTCTCGATCTTTTGTTACTAAAATGGCCCCTTGTTCAGCCATAGATATAAGAACATTTCTTGCCCCATCTTGCTGTAAACGATACGCTCCTTGTATAAGGGTATCTATATTCGTATCTTTTAATTGATATAATTCCCGTAATTCTTTATGATTCGGTTTTACTAAAAAAGGATGATATTGTAATGCATGCAAAAGCGATTCTCCAAACGCATCTACAATTACCTTTACTTCTTTATTCTTAATAAGATTCATAATCATCGCATAAATATTTTTAGGAACCATGCGAGGCAAGTTTCCAGATAAAACAAGAATATCTCCATCTTTTAACTTTTTTAGTTTATCAAATAATTTTTCTATATAAACTTTTTGAATTTCAGGCCCTTGTCCATTTATTTCACTTTCTTCATGTGCATGTATTTTTACATTAATTCTTGTAAATCCGTTTGGTATAACAATAAAATCCGTATGAATTCCTGTATCTTCTATTCCTTTTTTTAAAGCTTCTCCTGTAAATCCTGCAATAAACCCTAGAGCTGTTGTTTCTTGATGTAAATGATTCAACATACTCGATACATTAATCCCTTTTCCACCAAAAACAATATCTTCTTCTCTATTCCTATTAATTGTACCTAATTCCATTTGATCAAGTGCTACAACATAATCAATGGAAGGATTTAATGTCAATGTATATATCATATTCTTTCCTCATGAATCTTCTAAAATTTCTGGAAATATCTTATATAAAGACTTAGCAATTCCATCTTCATCATTCGAATCTGTTACTTCATCAGCAATTAACTTAACTGGTTTTACTGCATTTTTCATCGCAACCCCCCATCCTGCATACTGCAACATTGCTAAATCATTCATTTCATCTCCAAAAGCGATAATATCTTTATTCGATATTTTTAATCTTTCCACAATACTTTTTAATCCCTCTGCCTTATTAATTCCCTTAGATACTACTTCAATATAGAAAGGGGCTGATGTATAAATACTTAAACAATCTCCAAAAGGCAATTTAAATTCTTCTAACTGTGTTTTTATATATTCTTTAGGAACACTAAGTAAAAATTTATTGGGTTCATAATCTACATAGGTTCTTAAATCATCTACTTCCTTAATATTCATATTTGTAATTTTTTGTTCATATTCAACTTTATATGTTTTAGGATTATCTATCACAATATTATTTTCATCATAAGTCATAATACCTAAATTTAACGCTTTTGCATTATTAATAATAGGCAATATATATTTTTTATTAATCACATTATTATAAATTACTTTCATACTTGGATATTCTTTCACATTAGCTCCATTAAAACTTAATAAATATCCACCATATTGATCCATTTTTAATTCTTTTGCTTCTTTAAACAATCCTGGAGTTGGACGCCCGCTCGCAAGCACTAATTTAACCCCTAATTTTTCTACTTTAATTAATGCTTGTTTTGTTTCTTCACTAATTTCCTTTTGACTATTCGTCAATGTTCCATCCATATCCATCGCGATTAATTTATATTTCAACATATGTCCTCCTGCTTTAACATACCTAATGTAATGCATGCATGATATATTCCCTCATCTTTTACATTATCCGTTACCATAAAACATACTTCATCTAATTTTTTATGATGTACTCCCATAACAATTCCATATTTCACAGTACGAATCATTTCCATATCATTAATATCATCTCCAAACGCATAGGTATCTGCTTTTGATATATGATAATAATTTGTTACAGCTTGTATTCCTGTACCTTTATTAACACACTTTTTCCCAATATCAAATGTTTTACAATTTCGATGTAATGTAACTTGCATATATTCTTCTAATACATTCGCAACACTTTGCAAATCATTCCTATCACGAAATAGTAAAGTAATCTTTGATATTTTCCCTTTTACCTGTTCAAATCCTTTAAATAAAACAAAATTATCTATAGGAATTTTATAATTATCAATAAAATGTAAATATTCTTCATCTTGTACATCTTTCACAAAACAGAACTCATTACTTTCTAAAATAAAATTAATATGTAGTTGTTCAAAATAAGAAAGTAATTTCAATAATTCATTATCTTCAAATACATCTTTTACAATTTCTTTTCCATGAACTGTTACATACGCTCCATTACAAGTAATATATCCATCGAAATGTAAATCTCTTGCTGCATTTGGAATATAGCTTAAAGCTCTTCCTGTCGCAAGCATACATAAATATCCTTCATTTTGCAATCCTTCAATTGTTCTTTTGGTAAGTTTTGTAGGTGTATAAATTTTTTCTCTTTCATCTACTAAAGTACCATCATAATCAAATAAAACTAAACCTCGTATCATACAAAACCTCCTATACCAATTATAGGGAAAATTAATGTTGAATGCAATGTACAATAAAAAAGGTATATATTTTGATCCCCACATATCAAACATATACCTTTTTTACTAATAAACCTTTTTATAGCACCAACTCTTATTCATACTTATAATAAGTACTACAAACACATTATATAGTGCTAAATTATTCATACAATCTATTCGGCAATCAAATGTATCATTATGGCAATAGGATGTATTACATATTACTAATAGTATAATCTACATATGCCTTTTTCACTTTTTTATAATTTAACCGAGATAAATCAACCCAATGATTATTTTTTAATTGAACTCTATTTTTATCCACCGATAAAATACTATTAATATTTACATATTGTCCACGAATTGTACAAATAAATGAATGATCAGGATATTTTTCTTCAAATTCATTAAAACTCATACGAACTCGATAAGAATCCAATCCAACTCCTAACATTAAGTAATGACAATCCGATTGAATATAATCAATATCTGTAATGCGAATAAATTTAGATATGCCACTTGAACGAACTTCGAGTACAGCTTTTTGCTTTCGCAAAACCTCCATTGCTCGATCCATTGCAAATCGAAATTCTTCATTAAAAAATCCTTTAGAAACAAATGACTTCATTTTGTAAAAATAACCTTTTTTCACATACTCATCGTGAGAACTTAACACAATCATATATGCATTTGGATAACGATGTATAATATCCTTTGATAATTCAAAACCATCTTTTTGATTTAATTCAATATCCAAAATATATAAATCATACTCCGTATCAAAATTCATTGTTCTATCATCACAAATATGAACTACTACATCATCATAATATTCATAAATAAATTTTTCTACTTTCCTTGCATAAACATCATCATCTTCACAAATACAAATATCAATCATTTTCATCTTCCTATCCTAAATTCTTCTTATTTGTTTCCATTTCTTTCTTCTGTAATTCTTCAAGTTCATAATTACGTGGTATAAACGCACATGTATGAAAACCATCTTCTTCTATAAATTGTAACATTTCTCCACCATAAGAGTGAATACAATCCCTCACAATTTCTAATCCTAATCCATGATTGTTTTCATCCTCTTTAATCGTACGATAAATGCCATCCTTACATACTAATTTATCTGTATTACAATGATTCACAATTTTAATATATTGCCGATGTTCATCTTCTTTAATTTCAACGATCACTTTCTTAACATCTACATATTTTTGTGCTTCATAAGCATTCTTTAACAAGTTTCCAATAATTGTGGTAATATCGTAAGTTCGAATACTATATAAATCACTCGTAATCCATAAAAACACATGAATTCCTTCATTACGCATTTCTAAAGCATTCGTTGCCAGTGTATAATTTAATATAAAATTATCTGTCAAAGTAGCAAATGTATCATCAATATTTCCTACAAATTCATCAATGTGATGTAATGCATGATCATAATCCTTATGTTTGATATATCCCTTTATACTACGCATATGAAACTTCATATCATGCCGTAACTTACGATTATGACGATCTGACTCTATTACCTGTTTAAACATCTTATCATTAAAATCTTTAACTTGTAATAACTTTTCAGCTTCCAACAATCTTCTACTCTTCTCCATCGATATCTTTAAATAACGATAAATTAGAAGATAAATGATAGTGATAAAAGCAACTAATACGACATAAATCATTCCCTTCGATAAAAATTCTATCGGCGAAGTTCCCCATACTTGCCAATAAAAGAAATTAATTGTCCAC
>JARHZK010000159.1 GCA_029258245.1 Longicatena sp.
TGAAACTTGATGAATATTTTAATATTTAGTTTTCTGATCTTATAATCTTTAATTGAATCAGTTAAGCAACCACAGTTTGGACAAATATGATTTTTTCTTTTTAAAGTGATATAAAAATCTTCGTTATTAGTAGTAGATATAGATTCAATGGATTCTATATCTTTATCTTCTAAATTTAAGTTATTGATGATAGAATTAATAAAGGTTACCGCCTTGAATAAAATTTTCTGGCAAGAACATCTTCATAAGAGAAGTAATCTTTTTTCTATAATAGATAATCTTTAAAACTTTTATCCTGCTATAATTTTAAAGGCAGGGAAGAATACTGCATAACTTTAGAATGCCTATTTTTTTAGATTTGAGAAAAAAGATGATAAATTATTGGATACAATAGAATCTCTAAATGAAAGCAATTAATTCTATTTAGATAAAAGCATTACATTACATATTATTCAATTTATAAATTGTGGTTAATCAATGATTATAATTGTTAAAGCAGTATTTGAGGGAAGTATTTTTTTTCAAATATTTGGTTAATTGTTTTTGATTATTATAAAATGATTTTTATTATAATCTTTTTTACTTGATAGAGGTTACTTGACAGTAGGTACATAAATATGGTACCTATTAATTAGAAATTGGTATTTGTAATATTTTGATTAATTTAGGAGTTTTGATAGGAATAGAAATTATAAATATTGATGAAAAAGAATAGGTGTTAAGTTTAAATATAGTGAGGAAAATTTATGTTTACAAAAATATTGAAAAAACTTGGTTTTACAAATGAAGAGGTAAGTTGGATTTTATATGATATAGGAAATTCAGCCCAAGTCTTAACAACTTGTACAGTTATATTTCCTTTATTAATTGCAAAAATTACACCGGGGGATAGTAGTATTTATGTTGGATGGGCGAATGCTATATATGCGATTATTTTAGCAATATTATCTCCAGTGTTAGGAACATTAGCTGACTATAAAGGTAGGAAAATGAAATATTTTAAATTTTTTCTATATATGGGAATTTTTGCCGGATTTGCATTAGCATTACCTTTTATTGATTACAAAATGGCATTATTTATATTTGTTATTGCGATGCTTGGATATAATGGCTCAATTATATTTTATGATGCCTTTATTGTAGATGTGTGTAATGATGAGCGAGTGGATAGAGTTAGTGCAGCAGGATATGCATGGGGATATATCGGTTCTGTATTGCCATTTTTCATTTTTATTATTCCATTTGCTGCTGTTACGTTATTTGGAGATAAAAATACAGGAGATTTGGTATTAGGATCTTTTACATTAACGTATCGAATGGCATGTGGATTGACAATGGGAATGGCGGTATTATGGTGGTTATTTTACTCAAGACCAATTCAAAAAAATGTTGTACAAAAAAATTATCATGAACCAGTACCGCATGTGGTACGGGAGTCATTTTCACATTTATTTAGAACATTTAAAGATGTTAAAAAAAATAAAAATATCTTTTTATTTTGTATTGCCTATTTTTTCTATATTGATTGTGTGAATACAGTTATTAAAATGGCTGTATCACTTGCTACAGATATGGGAATCAGTGATGTTGTAAGTTTGGTGGTAGTCATTGCTATAAATATTATTGCTTGTCCTTTTTCCATTTTGTTTGGGCGTTTTGTTGGAAAATTTGGATCTAAAAAAATGATATATGCAGGTATAGTAGGATATATAGGGGTTATATGCTCAGGGGCAATGATTCCTGTGAATAAAAATTATATTTGGTTAGTAGCGATGCTTGTTGGTATGTTTCAAGGAGGAATTCAATCTGTATCTCGTTCCTATTTTGCTAAATTAATTCCTAATAAAGCAGATAGTAATGAATTTTTTGGTTTTTTTTCAGTGTTTTCAAAGTTTTCTGCTATTTTAGGGCCAATCGCGGTGTCTATTATTATTATGATTACAGGAGAAACAAGATATGGAATATTAGGATTGATTCCAATGATGCTAATTGGGATGATTGTATTAGTGTTTGTGAAAGATCCAGAAATCGAAAAAGAAATTATAAGAAAAAAATGAATAAACAGGAATATTAAAATAATATTGAATTTGTATTCTGATCTATATTATCTTGGAAAGATATTTCTTTTTTCATATCTACATTTATGGTATCATTGAAGAACGAAAGAAATGGGGAATTATATGGAATTAAAGTTAATTGATTTAGTAGAAAAAATGGAAGAAAATAATCCTGATCTTATGTATTTTGAACATGGTTCTTTTACAATGAAACCTGTTTATAAAAAATTATCCAATATAATATATATGGAATTGCGTCTTCCTAAAATTTTACCATTTCAAGTATGGCATGTGTTTTGTATGCGTTTATCAAAAATTACACGATGTAAAACAGAGATAAAAATACATGTGGAAGATGCTGTTACAACAATTTTAGAAGTAAGTGAGTATATTGCTCATTTTAGTACACTATATCCAAGATTATATATTTTTAGAGATAGTTTACCTTCTTTAGAAAATCAATGTTTAGTATATCGTATTGCGAATAAAAATGAATTTGATATAGCTATTCAAAATAAGCATAGTTTAGAGTCATTTTTAGATTCCTGTGGTTTTCAATTACAAGTTAAAATTGAAGAAATGAAAGTTAGTGTTCAAATTCCAACAATACAAATAAAAGAAGAAGCAGTTAAAACAGAAAAAGTAATCGAAGAAAAGAAGTCATATACATTTAAACCGAAAAAGAAAAAAGGATTGGAAAACTATGTTCCGTTTAATATTCATGATATTAATGAAGAATGCTATGATATTCGAATTCGTGGAAAAATTTTTGATAGTGAAATACGTACGTTACGAAATGGAAAAGACATTCAGACATTATGGGTTGGGGATGACGATGATGCTATTATTTTAAAACGATTTGAACGGGGAGCTGTTACTAAAGAGGTTCTTTCTGAAATTAAAACTGGAGATAGTATTATGGCATATGGAAGAGTAGAGTTTGATACATACTCTAGAGAATTAGTATTTATGCCAGATGTAATTCAAAAAGTTGCAGAAATTAAAAGAGTTGATGATGAAGAAGAGAAGCGTGTTGAACTCCATGTTCATACAAAGTTATCAGAAATGGATGGAGTATGTGATATTGGAGAATTTATTAAAACTGCGGATGAATGGGGATGGAATGCGATTGCACTAACGGATCATCGAGTTGTACAAGCTTTTCCAACAGCTCAAAGTGTAGTAGATGGAATTAATAAAAAGAGAGAAACACCAATGAAAATATTATATGGTGTAGAAATGAATATGGTTGATCCTGTTTTACAAATTGTAAGGAATGCAGATGATACAGAATTAGAAAAAGGAACATATTGTGTTTTTGACTTGGAAACAACGGGTTTATCCTCAAGATTTGATCATATAATAGAATTTGGCGGTCAAATTATGAAAGACCGTACTTGTATAAAAAGTTTACAATTATTTATTAAACCACCAGTAGCAATTAGTGCTTTTACGACAGAATTAACAAATATTACAGAAGAGCAATTGAAAAATGCAAAACCATTTGAAGAGTGTGCAGATGAAATATTAGATTTTATCGGAGATAGTATATTGGTAGCACATAATGCCTCATTTGACTATGGATTTTTGAATGCTGAGCTTGCGCGTATTGGTAAAAAATCACTTAGCAATCCTGTGATTGATACTTTACATCTGGCATATGTAATGTTTGATCGTAAAGGTTATAAATTAGGACAATTATGTCGTCAATTTGGTATTCGCTATGATGAAGATGTTGCTCACCGTGCAGACTATGATGCTGAAGTATTAGCGCAATTGTTTATGTATATGTTAAATAATTTAAAACATGTAAAAACACTAATTGATTTACAAGATATTCAAAATGAAGATTGTTTTAATAAAGTATTTGATAAACATGTTACAATTTTTGCTAAAAACATGGCAGGATTGAAAGAATTATTTGAACTTATCACTTTATCTCATACAAAATATTTAAGTTATAATCATAAAAGTACTGCCAATATTGTTGCAGAACCTAGAATTATTCGTAAGGAAATTGAAAAAAGAAGATTAAATGGGAATTTATTAATTGGTTCATCATGTGCGAATGGTGAAGTATTTGATATGGCACAAACACGTAGTGAGCAAGAGTTAGAAAATGTGATGAAATTTTATGATTTTATTGAAATACAACCATTAGCTAATTATCAGTATTTAATTGATCGTAATTCTATTGCAGATGAGCAAAGATTAAAAGATATTATACAAGCTATTGTTGACAAAGCAGATGAATTGCATAAACCGTTAGTTGCAACATCAGATGCTCATTATGTACATCCAAATCAAAAATTAACAAGAGATATTTATATTAATTCTCAGGCGATTGGTGGAATTCGACACCCTTTGTATATATATAACCAAGAGAAAAGAAGAAAATTCAAAAGTCCTAATCAGTATATGCGTACTACAAAGGAAATGTTGGATGAGTTTGCGTGGTTGGGAGAACAAAGAGCATACGATATGGTTATAAAAAATACGAATATGATTGCGAATCAAATGGATTATATTCGTCCAGTAAAAGATGCATTATATCCACCAGATATAGAAGGATCTGATCAAAAGTTAAGAGAGATTTGTTTTGAAAATGCACATAAAAAATATGGACCTATATTGCCAGAAATCGTAGAAAAAAGATTGAATAGAGAACTTGACAGTATTATAGGGGCAGGATATTATGTTGTTTATTACATTTCTCACTTACTTGTGAAAAAAAGTTTGGATGATGGATATTTAGTAGGATCTCGTGGTTCTGTTGGATCAAGCTTTGTTGCAACAATGTCAGAAATTACAGAAGTTAATCCATTAGCTCCTCATTATGTATGTCCAAAATGTCATTATGTTAAATTTTTTACTGATGGAAGTGTATTAAATGGATATGACTTACCAGATATTGAATGTCCAAATTGTGGAGAAACAATTCGTGGAGATGGACATGATATTCCATTTGAAACATTCTTAGGATTTGAAGGGGACAAAGTTCCTGATATTGACTTGAATTTTTCGGGGGAATATCAACCGAATGCACATGCTTATACAAAAGAAGTGTTTGGTGAAGATCATGTGTATCGTGCTGGAACTATTGGAACGGTAGCAGAAAAAACCGCATTTGGATATGTAAAAGGTTATGAAGAAGAGATGGGAATTGAAGGAAGCATGAGAAATGCTCAAATCTTAAGACTAGCGAAAGCATGTGAAGGTGTCAAACGTACAACAGGACAACATCCTGGAGGAATTGTTGTAGTGCCATTAGATATGGATGTACATGATTTTACTCCTGTTCAATTTCCTGCAAATGATCCAAATGCAGAATGGAAAACAACGCATTTTGATTTCCATCAAATTCATGATAATATTTTAAAATTTGATATTTTAGGGCACGTAGATCCAACTGCTATGAAAATGCTTGAGCGAATGAGTGGAATTGATGTACGTACTATACCAATGAATGATCCTGAAACAATGAGTATTTTTTCAAAAGTTGATGCATTGAAAATTGATACAAGTAAAAATACGGAAGAAACTGGAGCTGCAGGTTTACCAGAATTTGGAACGCCTTTTGTACGTGGAATTCTTGAACTTACAAGACCAACAACATTTGATGAATTATTAAAAATATCTGGTTTATCTCATGGTACAGATGTATGGCTTGGAAATGCTAAAGATTTGATTGATGAAGGAATTTGTACATTAAAAAGCGTTATTGGATGTCGTGATGATATTATGGTATATTTACTTCATAAAGGATTGCGGCCAAAACTTGCATTTACAATTATGGAAAGTGTTCGTAAAGGTAAAGGTCTAAAAGATGAGTGGATTCCTGAAATGAAAGAAAATGGTGTTGAAGATTGGTATATTGAATCATGTAAAAAAATTAAATACATGTTCCCAAAAGCTCATGCTGTTGCATATGTTATGATGGCTATACGTATTGCGTGGTTTAAAGTACATGAACCTCAATATTATTATTGTATGTTTTTTAGTATTCGATGTGATGCTTATGATATCGAAACAATGATTCAAGGGGAACAATCGATTCGAAAGAAAATGCAAGAAATTGATTTTAAATTACATGATAATGCAAGAAAAAATGAGGTTACAAAAAAAGATAAAGATATATATTCCACTTTAGAATTGGCCTTAGAAATGGTATTGCGAGGTTATTACTTTGCTAACATTGATTTGATGCGTTCTTCAAGCCGTGATTTTATTGTGGATCCTAAACGTCCAAATTATATTATTCCTCCTTTTACAAGTATTGATGGACTTGGAGAAAGTGTTGCAGATACTATCGTTGAGGCACGAAATGGTGGAGGATTTTTATCAAAAGAGGATTTACAACGTCGAACTTCTTTAAGTGGCACATTAATAAAAAAATTAGAATCAATGGGAGTACTCGAAGGGTTACAAGACGAGAATCAGTTATCATTATTTTAATACATATAAAAAGTAGGGTTACCTACTTTTTATAACGTTTACTGAAAAAAGAATTATTGAAATTCTGATTATAAATGATAAAATGAATTAGTTAAGGAGGGGTTTGTATGGAATTATTAATTTATGTAATGAATAAAGTAGAATTACTTGATCAATTATTAGAAGATTTCTCAAAAGAACCAGAATTTAGAGCAACAATTATTGATTCCATGGGAATGGCGCATATGCTGAAAGATACTGGATATTTTTTTAATTTAAGAAATTTATTAAATCAATCGCAAGAAAATTCAAAAACAATTTTAATGGTAGTGAAAAAGGAAAGCGTAGAAAAAGCAGTTCAAATAATAGAAGATAATGTAGGAGATTTAAATGAACCAGATACGGGAGTTGTGTTCACGGTTCCTATTTCGTATAGTAAAGGTATTGTAAAAAATAATTAATATGGAAGCTTTTTATTATTTAGCAATTATTTTATTATGTGGATTGTTTTTTGGACGTCTTGTTCGTTTTGTGAAATTACCCAATGTTACAGGTTATTTAATAGGAGGACTATTGATTGGGCCAAGTTTTTTAAATCTTGTGACAAAAGAAGGGGTTGAATCGTTATCCTTTTTATCTAGTATTGCATTAGGATTTATTGCTTTTTCTATTGGAAGTGAATTTAAAGCATCTTATTTTAAAAGAGTTGGAATAACTCCAATTGTTATAGCTTTATTAGAGGCAGTTATAGCTGTAGTACTTGTTACATTTACACTTATTTTATTTGGTTTTGATCCGGCTTTTTCTATTGTTTTAGGAGCTATAGCAGCTGCAACTGCTCCAGCTGCTACTATCATGGTTATTAAGCAATACAAGGCTAAGGGACCTGTTACAGAGACTTTGTTAAGCGTTGTGGCATTAGATGATGCGGTTGCATTGATTTGTTTTGGAATTGCGGTTGCAGTTGCACAGATGATTAGTAATCCAGGAAGTACTAATATGCTGATGGCGATTACTAATCCATTATTAGAAATAGTTGAATCTTTAGGTATTGGAGCTTTACTAGGTGTTGCATTTGCTTTTCCAATTCATTATTTTCATGATGAGGATGCTAGACAAACACTTATATATGCTTTTGTTTTATTAGCTTTATTTATTGCTCATAAATGTGAAATTAGTGATTTATTGACATGTATGGCAATGGGAGCTATGTTTGCTAATTTATCAAATAAAAGTGAACGTGTTATGAAAATTACAGATCGAATTACACCACCAATATTCGTAGCTTTTTTTGTGTTGAGTGGTGCAGATTTGAATATTTCGGTGTTACCAACAATTGGAATAGTAGGTATAATATATATTGTAGTAAGAATGATAGGAAAAATTTCTGGAGCATGGATTGGTGCTAAGATATGTAAAGCAGATAAAAATATACGGAAATATCTTGGTTTTGCGCTTGTTCCACAAGCAGGTGTTGCAATTGGATTAACGGTTGTCGCTAAAACAGTGGTTCCACAATTTGCAGAGTCCATTCGTGCAGTAGTTTTGTGTGCTACATTAATTTATGAATTAGTTGGTCCAAGTTTATCGAAGTGGGCATTAAAAAAATCAGGTGAAATTAAAGCTGAATTATAATCGGAAAGACATTTTGAAAAAGAGTGTCTTTTTTTTAATAGAAAAAATAGCAATAAAATATAAAATTTGAAAATTTTGTATTAAAAATGAGGTATAGATATACAAAGTTTATCTATACAAATTGTATGAGAAATAGTATAATGGAGGAGAAATGTTACAGAAAGTGGTGGAAAGTGGGTGAAAATATGTTCATGGGTGAATATACGCACAATATAGATAAAAAAGGGCGTATTATTATTCCTTCTAAATTTCGCGAAGAATTAGGAGATAGTATTGTAATCACACGTGGACTAGATGGATGTTTAAGCGTATATACTAAAAAACAATGGGATAAAATATATGAACAGCTTTTAAAATTACCCACTACGAAAAAAGAAGCTAGAATGTATGTTCGCATGATGACTAGTAAGGCTAGTGAATGCGAATTTGATTCACAAGGGAGAATATCGATTCCATCCTCGTTAGTAAAATTAGCAGATTTGAAGAAAGAATGTATGATTAT
>JARHZK010000165.1 GCA_029258245.1 Longicatena sp.
AATTCTTCTTTTGTGATGTCATGAGGATAAATTTCGCTATATACTCCTAATTCGCGAATTTCTCTTGCTAATCTTGTGTTGTTTGTGCTTCCTAAATCCAAAATTACAATCATATCTTGTTTCATAACCTATTCTCCTTTCATTTTTTTATTCTTCAACAAATGTAATCGTACCCTGTTTTAATGATTTAATACGAGCTTGTGAATAAATATCAAATCCTTTTTCTTCAACTAATTTACGTCCATTTTGGAATGATTTTTCAATCACAATTCCAATACCACTTACATTTGCTTTTGCCTCTTCAATAATTCGAAGTGCTCCTAAACAAGCTTCTCCATTTGCCATAAAGTCATCAATAAAAATAACATGATCATCTTCATTAATATATTTTTTACTTAAAATTAAATCATAATCAATATTTTTAGTAAATGAATGAACCGTTGTATGATAGAAATTTTCATCTAAAATCGCACTACTATTTTTTTTCATAAAAACAACTGGAACATCCAATAAATATCCCAAAAATACACATGGAGCAATTCCACTTGTTTCTATTGTCATAATTTTTGTAATTTTTTTATCTTTAAAATGTTCTTTGAAATCTTTTGCTAATTCCATCATCAATTTTGCATCAATTTGATGATTTAAGAATGCATCTACTTTCAACACATTATCATTTGGCACATTCCCATATTTTCTAATATAATCTTTTAATAATTCCATAATATAATTTTCCTCTCAACTTCTTTTTATTCTAATCTATTGTAAAAACCCAGTATTAGATTAACACAATTCATCTTTTTTTTCAATTTCCTATCCACTTTCAACAACAAGAAATATTACCTCAAATAGTTATCAATTACATTGAAACTTTCTATATAATTTACAATACAAATTGCTGCTTGTTCTATTCCTATGGATGTATCCAAACATAACTCATAATTATGTATATTTTTCCAAGGTTTCCCTGCTATATTTTCATAATAACAAGCTCTTGTTTCATCGGAATGTTGCATATGTTCTCTTGCTTCTTCATACGTATCTTGATACATATTCATGATATTTTTTATTCGAACTTCTTTTGGAGCATACATAAAAATGGAAATGACTTGATCGTAGTCTTTTAATACATAATCCGCCGCTCTTCCTACAATAACACAAGATCCTTCATCTGCTATTTTTCTTATAATTTGTTCTTGTGCAATAATAGCCTGTTTTGAAGCATCACTACTTAAATATAAACGATGAAACAACTTACTAGAATTTTCATTTAAATCCGAAACAAATTCTTTTGCGAGTCCACTTTCTTGAGCAGCTAATGCCGTCATTTCTTTATAATAGAATGGAATTTGTAATTTTTCTGCCACAAGTCTTCCAATCTCTTTTCCACAAGAACCATGTTCTCTTGCAATTGTAAGAATAACTCCTGGTTTTGATGGTTTCATAACTATTGTATCTTGATTCTCTGTTTTCTCAACATCTAAGGATTTAAAAAAACGAATTGTTAATACTAATACAACACATCCAGCAACAAGATCCGAAAGTGGAGCTGCAACCAAAATCCCATAAATTCCTTGTCCCGCTTGTTGAGATTCAAAATAATAGGATAAACCAATTGTAAAAATCACAAAACAGACCATATCTCTAATAATTGAAGATATCATCGCTTGTCCTGATTTTCCAATCGATTGGAAAAATACTGCACTCATTTTAATAATGCATGTAATACAACTTAATGATAAATACATACGAAATGTTTTTAATGCAAATTCATAATACAATTCATTTCCAGAACCAAATATACGAATAATGAAATCTGGTTTAAATTCAAATAATAAGGTCGCTAAAATACCAACAACCAAAGAAGAATATAAAACTAACTGATACGTTTGTTTTACACGCTTCATTTTATTTGCTCCATAATTAAATCCTAGAATAGGCTGACTACCTAAAGCAATCCCTACAACTATATTACATACAATCGTATATACCTTTGTTTGAATACTAAAAATAGAAATTGGAATATCACTTCCAAATTTCGATAAGCTACCAAAGTGGAATAATATTACATTGCTTAATAACGTCATAACTACAACTCCAATTTGTGTAATAAAAGTAGCTCCACCTAATCCAATTAAATTTTTCAAAATAGAAAGATCGATTTTAAAACTCTCTTTCGTTAACACAAAACTTTTCGGTTTTTTAAAATAAATAATACTCGCAATAAAAGAGAGTACCTGTCCAATAACAGTCGCAATTGCTGCACCCTTAATTCCCCAATCCAAAACAAAAATAAAGATAGGATCCAAAATAATATTTACAATTGCTCCTAAGCTCATCGCAATCATTGCATATGTTGGACTCCCATCTGCACGAATCATACTATTCATTACATTTACTAATAAATAAAATGGGAAAAATATTGCTATAATTTTAAAATAATCCATTGCCAATACCAATGTTTGATCCGAAGCCCCAAACAGAATCATTAATGGCTCATGAAATACAAAACACAAAATTGTTAATACAACACTAATCACAAACGATGCACTAAGTCCTGTTCCAACACATTTATGAGCGCTATCCTTGTCCTTTCTTCCTGCACAAATACTTAAAAAAGCAGCAGCTCCATCTCCAATACACCATGCAAATGCATTCGCAATACATAGAATCGGAAATGAAATTCCTGTAGCAGCATTTCCTAAATATCCCAAACTACTATTTCCAATAAAAATCTGATCCACAATATTGTAAAATGCACTAATTAGTAATCCCATAATACAAGGAATTGAGAATTTAATTAATAATTTTGATATTTTTTCTTCACCTAATAACATTGAATGTTCCATGTTTTCCTCCTAACGAAAAAAAACCGTAACATTTTACTATAAATACAAAACTTATAGCAAAACTATTACGGTAGTTTGTAGAAACGTTTACCCAATTATAAACTTATATAAGTGCTTTTCATTTTATCATTTTTTCTATCTATTTACAACAATTGATATCTAGTTTCTTCATTCTCATCACAATATATAAATTCTTGTACTGTTTCATCTAAAAAAACATCCAATAATTCTAGCATATCTTGTGCAAGATCCATATGCTGAAACTCTTTTAAAGTTATCCAAAAAACTTCCCCTTCTCTAGAAGATTTAAGTTCTCCAGAATAGTTACTAGTTTTATATAATAAAACAATACATCTTGTGTCATCTTTATACCAACTCTTAATTCCACATAATATTGGAGATGTAATTGTTAACCCTGTTTCTTCATATACTTCACGAATTAATGCACCTGTAAACGATTCTTTCTTTTCTACATGTCCTCCAGGGAACGCAACTCCTGGCCAACCTTTTGATATACGACGTTGTACTAACACTTTATCCCCATCATAAATCATACACATATTCATTAATTCTACATCTTCACTTCGCTTCATAATTCCCTCTCATTAAAAATGCAATACTCGAATCAACAATATCCATGCCAATCCATAATATACCACAACTGCCGTTAAGTCATTCATGGTAGTAATTAATGGTCCTGATGCCACTGCAGGATCGACTTTCAATTGTTTAAAGATAATTGGTACAAATGTTCCTACAATACTTGAAATAAACATAGAAGCAAGCAATGCTATTCCAGTACAAAAAGAAATTGAAAACGATAAAAGAGGCGTATTTTGTTTTATTAACCATAAATATATCCCAATGATTAGAAATGAGCAAATTCCTAAAATAAGACCATTTGATATACCAACCAAACCTTCTTTTAATATTAAACGTTTTTTTTCTTTAAAACTTACTTGATCATCTGTTAACACGCGAATCGTAACAGCCAAGGACTGTGTACCTACATTTCCAGCCATATCAAGTACCAAGGATTGAAAAGATACCAATATAGCAAGTTTTGCAACCACGGGTTCAAACATTCCTACAACACTTGATACAAACAACCCTAATCCTAATAAAATAATCAACCATGGTAAACGTTTTGAGACACTTTTTAACAAGGGTTCTTGTAAATCTTCTTCCGCACTTAAACCACCTAATTTCGCATAGTCATCCCCTAAGATATCCTGTACCAATTCCACAATATCTTGTGCAATAACAATCCCCAATAAATGATTTTGTCGATCTAATACTGGAATTGAATCCTCTGAATAATCTTGAATCCTTTCAATACAATCATCGATTACTTCTGTACCATAAACATATGGATAAGAAGTCATAATAATGGATTCTAATGGTACATTTTCCCTTGCAGTAATTAAATCTCTTAATTCGATTGCACCATAGAACATTTTATCTTCATCAATTACATAAATCGTAGATATATTATCATTTTCTGCAGCTTGTCCAATCATTGCTTTCATTGCTTGTTTAATTGTTAACGTATTCGGAATGACAATATAATCGGTTGTCATCTTACTTCCAATTTCATCTTCATCAAAAGAAATGGACAAAGCAATTTCTTTTTTTGATCCTTCTTGCATCAATTCAATTAAAATAGAACGTTCTTTTTTATCTAATCCTCGTAAATACTCTACTGCTGAAGTAACTTCCATTCTCTCTAATACACGAATTTGCTTACGCACATTTAATTCATTCATATAAATATCTCGATTATCCGCATATTCTAAAATATCCGTTAACATATCTATATCTAATACACTATATAACTTAATACGTTCTTCTTTTTTTAATAATTCTAAAGCAGAAGCAATATCATTTTCATGATAATCTTTTAATTTCTCTTTCAACAACTTTGGTGCTAAATTTCCTCTTACAATATCAACAATTTCACTATTATAATCACGATATTGTTTTACTTCTTTTTCTTCTAATATTTCTTCCATTGTCCTGTTACCTGCCTTTCATTCTATCAATCACATTAGCACTTAATAACAGACATTGGTAAATTAGTCATCCTTAAAAAAACGTGAAAACATCGACGGTATACGCCATCATTTTACTCGGGGGAACTAATTCACTTTGTCCACTATACTGACTATCACTACCGTCCATATTCTCACCTCCAATAATTAAATAATGATTACATACTATTATATTATATCTATTTATATTTATGAAAGTCAATTCGTTTTTTTGGTAAATTTTCTTTTTTTTTGATATTTATTGGATTATATTTTTGATCTTTTATTCATTATCTAAACTAAAATAAAATCTAAAAAATCCAATCAAAATCTAGAAATACGTTCTTGATTTTAATTGGATCTTTATGTTTATAAAATATTCTATTTACTTATCAAAAAAACTATTTTATTTATGTAATTTTTTTCGTTTTGCCGTAAATAGAGCCATTCCTGCCCCTAGCAATACACCCCATAATACTGCAGTATTTGTTTCTACTCCTGTATTTGGTGTTTGTGGTTGTTCTACTTTATTAGATGAATTTGGTTTTTCTACTTTTGTTGCTGGTTTTAATTCTGTCATTGGCACTTCTTTATGAGCTGGCTCTAAGTCTGTCCATGGTATCTTATGACTACTTGGACCAATTGGTGTCAACTCTGGATTTTCTTTTAATCCTTTATATGCTTCTTGTAATTCTTTTCTTAATTTATTAACAGTTTCTTTACTAGCAAATACATCCATATTCATAATATCATCAACTTTATTCACAAATATTTCATAAGAGGATGCTTCATAATCTTCTTTTTGAATACTTGATAATAATTCTTGTGCTTCTTTTTGTATTTTTAATACTTCACTTGTATCAGTATTAATTTTTTCATATGCATTAATTTCTGCAGCACTTGCAAATCCACCTTTTCCTTGAATTTCAAATCGAATTTTATTAAATGTCTGCATTTTATCAAATTGAAATAGATAACCATTATTTGTTAAATTAATAATTTGATCTGTCATTAATTTTGTTTCTTTTCCATTTGCATCAATTCCAATTACATTTACTTTTTCCCAAGTTCCATTTGAAGCACTTCCACCAGGTCTTGCAACATATTCTAATGCATCAAAGCTTGTTTCTTTTTGAAAATCAATCGTTAATGTGTGAATATTTTTACACGTATCGTTTCCTCTATAATCTGAATGCCAGTAAGTTGATGGATTATTATCTAATACACTAGCTGCAGCTCCATCTGTATTTGGTTTTACTTCATTAGAAGCTTGTGAACATGCACTTGCTTTCCATCCTGCTTTATCTAATTGTTTTGTTGTTTTTCCAATATTATACTGTTGTGCAAATTTAGCCGCATCGTCATAATAACTAGCACTATTTTTTACTGTTACATTTGCTACATATCCATTAAATTTTTTATCACCTAAGATAATTTTATTTCCAGTTAAATTATCTTTTTCTCCTTTCTTATAGAAAGAACTTGATAATCTTCCATCAATATATAATTTAATTGTACCATTTAATTCACGTACTGCATTGACTGTATGCATTTGTCCATCATTAATCTTACCTACAATATTTTTATTTGTTGTTGTTTCAACATAAGATTCTGTATTAAATCTTCCGTGAGCTTTTTCCTTTACAGTTACAATTTCTTCTTTACTACTGATTTTATTACCTTTTATATCAAATACAATATATCCATCTTGATCAATTGATAATTTATAATCATCTGCTTGTTGTAATAATGTTACATTAGAATCTAATGTATCCACTAACAATGAAACACTAAAATCTACATTTCCTTTGATTCCCTCATTCGCAACCTTATGTTCTTTATTGTCCAAGTGGAATAAATCCTTTGAAACACTATTTGATTTTATTCCTAAATCAGCTTTTTTATTAATATCCACAATTTTATTTGCAGTTCTAATCTTTTCATTTACATCAGCTGCCTTATTACCATAAATATCACGAATTTCAGTAATTTTTAAATTTGCATAATCTTTTAAACCACTAGCTTTTATTTCAAATGTACGATAATCATCTAATAATTTTGCTTCTTGTTTTGCACCATTCACTACAAATTGAGCCTTATCACTCACACGTTCATTAAAACGAACTTCGATTTTATCATTTGATTTAATTTTTGCAGATACTAGTTGTGGTGCTGCATGATCAGTAGAACCAAATTCATAAATTTGAGATGAGAATGGTTCCAATGTAACCGTTAAATTATCTCCATAATTCACTTTTTCACTCATAGATGTAGATGCATAAGGGTATATACGAGTTTGTGTTAAATCTTTCATACCGGTAGGTACACCTACAATATTATTTAATGTTAATGTATATGTTTGTTTTTTATTTGTTGGATTAACAAAAGAAACAAATCCTTTCGTATTATCCCATGCTGAATATCCATAAACACCGTTTGATGGTTTCTTTCCTTCTTGAACAAACAATTTTGCATTTTTTAATACATCATGATTTTTTTCTGCAAAATCTAATGCATCAACTGTGACTTTCCATTTTGCATCATCGAAGATACTTGGTGAATAATATAATTCCCAGAATGCTGTTCCACGCATTGCATTATCAAACAAGAATTCACGGAATACTTCTGTTGTAGCACTACTACTATCAGATACTCCATAAATTGGATCATGATTATAAATATTTTTTAATGGAAATTGAAGTTCATTTACTTTATATAAGTTATTATATACATCATCGCGATAATAAATTTTTCGTTGATGTCTTGCTGCTGCTTTATCTCCAGCTTCTCCTGTATCTCCTGAATCTTGCACCCAAATTGTATTTACCCATTGTAGTAACCAAGGTGATAAATTAATATAACATGTCGCATTGATCCATAAATCTTTTCCTTCTTTTCTTCTAGCTTCGCGAACATTTTCAAATAAATCCGTCCATGCTTCCCACATATCACTTGTAAAATACATATTATGGTCTCCACCAACCATATGATCATGTTTTGGATTATTACATGGACGTGATGCAAATCCATCCCATTTCCAATAATCAATATTAAATCGAGTTTGATAATCTGTGAATCGTTTTTCAAAATTATGAATGTATTTTCTAGATCCTGTACATACAACTTTTCCTAAGGCACTATTTGTTTGTGCATATCCTGTACCCATTGCTTCTAAATAATCAGCAAAACCACCGAAGAAATTATATCCACCTTGTGGGCCAACCCATACTCCAAAGCTAGAATTTAACTTATCTGCTAAATGAGAAGAAGTATATAATTCATTTGGAAATTTATCATTAAATTCCCAGAATCCTGTTTGGTTTAAAGTTGTTCCACTTTCTCCTGGTGCATGTACATTTCCTTCATTATTGTTGTAGTTATTCCATCCATCATCAACAACATAACTATCCAATGGTTCAATCCCATTTTCAGCCAATCCTTTTTCTGATCCTAAAAATGATTTTTCAATACTATTATCGTTGATATTCATCATATTATCATACCATGAATTATATTGTTTACGGAATTTCGATGGAGTTGCAATATCTTCAATATATTTAAAGAAATCAGTTTGTACGACATCCATTTGTGTTCCAGTTGCTGCACCAATGACATTATTCCAAGTTCGGAATGTAGTTCCATCCTTCACATTTTGACCATCTTTTGCCATTCTAGCAATTGATTTTCCTGAATAATAACGAATTTGCATCGCATCATTTACAATATCTGTATCTTGTGCAGGAAATTCAGATCCAAAGAATAATCCATCGGCATAAATTGGTTGCCCTAACATCAATTCGTGTTTTCCAATCCACATAGATGAGATTTTATTTTCATCAGGAATGCTCCAAACCCCTTTTGTATTCTTATCCACTATAAAACGATCAAAATCAATATAATCAATACGTGCTGCATCTGGTTTATCCGCTGTAATTTCCAAATATGAATTCATGTAATGTTTTCCATTTTCCATAACTGTCACCATATCAATTGACCACATTACTCCTTGCTTTTGATATGGTGCAAAAGATACTCGTACATCATTGGTACCTTTTGTAATCTTCTCAATTACTAAGTCATTTGATGATATTGATTGATCTACCTTTTTCTTTTCAAACTTTTGATCTTCAAATAATTTGATTTCTGTAACGCTAAATTCATTTAAGTTGCCTAAGCAATCAGACTTAGGAACAATTTTTACATATCTTGTAGGATATACTTGATTTAAATTTCCATATGCAAAATCACCTACATTATACAATGTATCACCTTTTTTATAAGTTCCATCAGAAGTTTTTAAATCTTCATCTAATACCACTGTATGTAAATGATGATCCTTTTCTGTAAATTCCCCTTTTCCTGCTGGGATCCAATCAGATCCATTTTCACTCACAAACAATTCATATTTCCCCATTGTACCATTTTTGCCATACTGTTTATCTTGGTACCCTGGACGTTTATGATAAGCAAATGATCCTACATTCATTTTTGAACCTAAATCAATAACAATCGGTTCATTTAATGTTGATGATAAAGAAAATTGAACATTTCCATCACTTAATTGTGATGCATCTGCATGTTTGAAAGTAATTTTTTTATCTTTTAAGTTAATTTCTTTTACTGGTAAACCTGTATTTACTTTATCACTATATAAATTAAATTCTGCACCAGTAAATTCTTGTGAACCTCCTAGTACATCGCTTAATACTTCTACTTTTACATATTGTGTTACATAGGTTTGATTAAAGTTCGCATAAACAACATCTCCTACATTAAACAACTGATCTTCTTTACGTAAGTGATAATCTTCTTTTGTGAATTCTCCATTTCCTGCTAAATTCCATTTTTTTCCATCTTCACTCACATAAAGTTTATATTTACCGATAGACCCATTTACTCCATATGCTTCCTCTTTAAATCCTGGTCTTTTTAAATAACCAAAGGAAGAAACATTCTGTTTAGAACCTAAATTAATCTCTAAAGAAAATGGATGCTCTGTTTTTGTATATTCATCGATTGATGTATTCTTATCCCCATCAAATAATTTTGTGACATGGGACTGATCAAATTCTTTACCTGATTTATTCGTAATTTTAGCTTTCCAATCCTTACGATTCAACACCTGTTTCGGTGCAACGACAGTTGGATTTTCTTCTTTTGATTCATCTACTAAATGAATCGAAAAGTCTTGTGATCCTTCACTAGGAGTAAAAGTTTCATTGATGCGCTTATTTTCAATTGACTTTGTACTCCACTTATTCCCTTTTTTATGAAACGTTCTTTTCATAAATTGATTTCCAATGGTAACTGTGTCACCATCTTCTGTTACAACTACGTTTCCGCCATTCTCTTTTGCATAAAGTGTTTGTGGTACAATGGTGAATAACATAGATGCAGTTAATAAAACTTTAAATAATTTATTCATAAAATCTCCTTTCCCATAGCAACTGTACGCATACCAATATCGAATATGCATACCACTATGCTAGCGCTTACACAATTATATACATAAACGCTTTCATATTGATTTATAATAATTGTTATTTATTTTGTACATTTTAGTAAAAATACAATTATTTTTACTAAAATATATTTTTTTAAATTTTTATGAATTTCAATCCTATTTGACAAACAAAATAAATCATATGATAATAACAGATATTACTATAAAATCGTAAATATTATTCTTTTAAATAACGATTGGAAAGGATCCTTATGAACGAACTAGATATTTATCATCTTGTAACAGCACAAAAAACGTATTTTCAAACACACGAAACTCTCTCTCTACAATTTCGAATACAAGCACTTTATCGACTACAATCCAGTATTCATTCTTATGAAGATGAACTTTACCGTTCCCTCTACAAAGACTTAGGCAAAAGTCCAAGCGAAAGTTATATGTGTGAAATAGGGCTTGTATACAGTGAACTTCAATATATGTTAAAGCATATTAAAAAGTTTTCAAAAAAGAAAAAAGTCTATACTCCTTTTGCACAAATGATTTCAAAAAGTTATATTCAACCTTCACCAAAAGGTAATGTATTGATAATGAGCCCTTGGAACTATCCTTTTCTATTAACAATGACACCACTTATTGATGCGATTGCTGCAGGGAATACTGTACTAATAAAGCCAAGTGCCTATGCCCCTAATACTGCAACTGTTATAGAACGTATTATCGATGAAACATTTCCACCAAACTACATTCATGTTATTACAGGTGGAAGAAAAGAAAATCAAGCTTTATTAGATCAAAAATTTAACCATATTTTCTTTACTGGTTCCCAATCAGTAGGAAAAGAAGTATTAAAAAAAGCTTCTGTCCATTTAACATCTGTAACCTTAGAATTAGGTGGGAAAAGCCCATGTATCGTGGATTCAAGTGCGAACATTAAAGTAGCTGCAAAACGTATTGTATTTGGAAAATTTTTAAATTGCGGACAAACTTGTGTAGCTCCTGACTACATCTATTGTGATAAAACCATTGTATCAAAACTCATTGCTGCCATTAAATATGAAATAGAGAAACAATTTACAAAAAATCCACTTCAAAATGCTTCATATGGAAAAATCATTAATAAAAAACACTATGATCGGCTTTGCTCTATCTTAAAAAATAATCCAATTTCATATGGTGGGAATACAGATGATTCTTCTTTAAAAATAGAACCTACTCTTCTATATCCTTGTACATGGAAAAACACTATTATGCAAGATGAAATCTTTGGACCATTACTTCCAATTCTTACTTTTACATCCATAGAAGAAGTAATTGAAAATATAAATAGTCATCCTACACCACTTGCACTCTACCTATTTTCAAGCAATAAAGCAAATATCAATTGCATTACTTCTACATGCTCTTTTGGTGGTGGATGTATAAATGATACCATCATACATTTAGCGACGTCTCATATGGGATTTGGAGGTTTTCAAGAAAGTGGTATGGGAAGTTATCACGGAAAATCTGGATTTGATACATTTTCACATTATAAAAGTATTGTGAATAAAAAAACCTGGTTTGATCTTCCAATGCGCTATCAACCATATACAAAATTAAATGATTTTTTAATAAAATTTTTCTTACGATAAATATATGTGTATTTTACTTAAATTATCGTTTAATTTATTATATAATGTACAACATAATAAAAAGAAATGAGGTACTTATATGGTTAAAAAAAGAACTCTTTTATTATTCGCTTGTATCGTTTGGATGATTGCTGGATTCAATGTTATTCGAATAGGAATAATTGCATACAAAAATTATTTATCCACACTTAATTTTCTATTATCCTTAATTGTATTCTGCTTCTTCTGGTTTCTAATTTTTCATAAACTAGTAACGAAACATAAAATAAGAATTCATAGTTATATATCTAATAAGCAATACTTTTGGAATTTTTTCGATTTAAAATCATTTCTTATCATGGCTTTTATGATCACTTTTGGTATTCTTATCCGTAGATATAATTTAGCTCCCGAACTTTTCATTGCTATTTTTTATACTGGTCTTGGAAGTGCATTAATGCTTGCTGGAATTGAATTTGGTTATCATTTTATTACTTACTAATTTATAAAAAAACTTCGCACTATGGTAATCCATAATGCGAAGCTTTTATTTTTCTACTTCGTATTGTTTATGAAATTTATTCATAAATAATATGAATAATATCACTAAAATTACACCTTTACATACAGAAGATAAACTAATACTCCACCAAACTCCATTTAACTGTAATACTGTATTACCTAATAAAATTGCCATTGGTATTCGCATTGCTGTAAATATAATACTAACAATCGATGGAGGTAATGTCTTTCCATATGCTGAAAATGCACCTGATGTCAATATTTCAATACACATAAATAATTGTGAATATCCAAGAATACGCAAATAATCCACTCCTAGTGCAACAACATTCGATTCATGAATAAAAATTCGAAATATAGGAGCTGGTAAAAACACCAATAAACAAGTCGTTATTATTCCCCAAGCTCCCATTACTTTTAATGCTGTCGTATAACCTTCTCTTGAACGATGATATTGTTTTGCACCATAATTTTGTGCAATAAAAGAACTTGTTGCTGCAGCAAAACCATCTGCTGCCATATACGATATAGACTCTACCTGAATACCTACTTTTTGTACTGCTATGGCAATTTCTCCCCATGCCGCAATAATTCTACCTATTGTCATAGAAATACCTGTAAACATAATTCCTTGAATCGATGCTGGAATTCCTATTTTACATATCGTTATAACTATGTCTTTTTCAAATGGTTTAAAAAATTGCATTCTACTAAATACCTGCTCATCATTTTTCATATAATGCATGTATAATAAACAAACAACAAATTGTGCTAACACAGTTGCAATTGCAGCACCTAATACACCTAATTTAGGAATAAACCCTAACCCAAAAATAAGTATTGGATCTAATATAACATTAATAACTAGCCCAATCGTACTAATTTTAAATGGCGTTTTACTATTTCCTGTAGCCGTTATGAGAGCTGTACATATTGGATTAATAAAATTGAAAATAACGAATACACCCATAACCAATAAATAGGTTTGTGCCTCTCGTATAACTTGTGCATTTGTAAATTTAAAAAAACCTATAAATTCTTTTCTAAACACACAGATGATAACCCCGTAAACAATTGCCAAAAGAATTCCCATTTGCAAAGCACCACATGCAAAACGCGCAGCTTTTTCCTTTTGTTTTGCCCCATATGCATGTGCTACATTAACTTGTCCACCAACTCTTAGAAAAGCACCTACTCCATTTGCTAAATTCATAAACATACCTGCAGCTCCAACAGCAGCAACAGAATTACTTCCAATTCTTCCAATCCATATCATATCCGTCATATTATATGCCATCTGTAACAAAGATGTAGCCATAATTGGCAAAGATAACATAATAAGAGATTGCAATATATTTCCTTTTAATAAATTTGTTCTTGCATTCATATTTTACCTCAAAACTTCCTTATTAGATTCTTTATTTTAACATCATTTTTTTGCTTTTTCAAAATAAATCTATTAATTCATACATTATTTTAAAGATTGCGTATTGAAAAACAAATATGAGAAAGTGCATGACTAGAACAAATGATTTTAACATATTTTGATATATACTACCAAAAATGTTTTAATTCAATATAAAAACACAACCTCTTTACTATCAAAGTAAAAGGAAGATTCTAAGAACCTCCCTCTTAAACTTTAATTAATTCTCTATTGTAAACGATATGAGATATAGTTTACAATAGACATTTTAATAATTGGTATACATTAACCATAAATAAAAACTATAAATTAATCATCATCTTCTTCAACATCACCTTCTTCAATATCATCTTCTGCTTCTTCCTCACTATCTGTTTGTTCGTATTCATTTTCTTCTTTTTCATCTTCTATTAATTCTTTAAAATCTTCATTATTTAATAATTCTGGATGTCGTTGTATAAAAGTGTTCAATTCATCATAAGTAATATCATCATCTAAATCATCCATTTCTTTTTCTTTCCTTTGTTTTGCAACATATAATCCTAAATTGCATTTTAATGATTTTGCGCTTTCTATATCTTTTGTTTGTCCTTGAATAAATAATAGATCTTCTTCATCTATTAACTGATGAACAATATCAATTAATTCTTCTTTATCCTCTACATCATTTTCATTATAAAATGCATATCCAATAAGATATGAATCTTGATTCGTATTCAATAATTCTTTTAATTGTTTTTTTATACTCTCTATTTTTTTTCCTTTTAATTGATTTAGTCTTTCCTTATTAATTGTTGTATCATAAGTAAATACATCTCGAATTTTATGTTTATCATCTATTTCAAGTTGTAAACTTTTATTTCCATCAAACGACACCATTGCATATGCATCTACTGGCTTTAATACTTCTGAAAAATGTAATGTTACAAATAACAAAAATATAGTGAGAGTCGTTATCACTATTTTAGTAAGTGGCTTTTGCATAAAGGTCGAAATTTTAGAATTTTGAACTTTTTCATTATAAATATCTTCATTTAGAAAATATATTTGCTCTCCTACTTGCATATTGCCTTTTTTATAGATACGTACAATCTTCCCTGTATCTTCCATTACAAGACAATACATTTCTTTGATTTCCATAATTAATCCTTTATGATACATGATGATTACACCTCGATTTCATAATCCATTGTAAAAGTTGTTTAAATTCTTTAATAAATAAAATCATAGTTCCTAATATAAATACTTTGCTATGTTTAATTATTTTTTCACTCACATTGCTCACCTTTGCTACATGGCGAACGGGTAATTTTCTTTTCTGGTACATTTGTGTTACAACTTCATGATCATCACTTGCAACTTCTGCTATATCTATCGCTCTTTCTTTTGTATCTTTATGTTTTGGAGCTTCATCTGCAAGTTTCTCTAATGTTAATCCAAAAATTTTTAATTCTTTACAAAATAATTCAATTTCTTCTTGTAAATCAATTGAAGTTGACGAATGATTTTGTGAAAACTCAATACCTTGTTCATACAACTCATCTAATGAAATTGCTTTATTTTGATTACTCTTTAATTGTGTAAAATTTAACAATCTACTTTCTATTACCAATTTTGCAAAACTCAAAAAATTACCTTTTTCTTGATCATATTTTTCTACTGCTTCTTTAAATGCAAGCAAAGCAATACTAAATTCATCATCATTTTCAATCGCTATATAACGTCCTGTGAAATTACTCGTTGTTCGAATGATAAAAGCCATATGAGATTTGATCAATTCATCGATATGCTCCATATCAATTGTTTCACTAAATATCATGACCAATCCCCCTTATAGTAGTATAGTATCATACTATATTAACAGAAACAATTTCTTAACTTTATGAATTTTGTGCTAATAAATTTACACTATCAATTCCTCCCACATCAAAAATATAATGAATAATTCCATTTGTATCTTTTTCCTTAATTTCCACCTCATACACCAATTCAAAAGAATCCGATAGTATATTCTTAGCTTTTATTTGATTCTTTCCTTCAATCGTATTCACAATACCTTGAATACTATCTAAATCGGCATGAGTTCCTCGTACAACCAATAACATTGGTTTTGTGTGACCATCTTTTTCTTTTGTAGTTACCATAATTCCAAATAATATAATACTTCCTAAAAAAACAATCATATAACTTTGTGTAGCTGAAGCAATTCCTATTGCCATAGACCAAAAAATAAATCCAATATCTCTATAATCTTTGATATTTGTTCGAAAACGAACGATAGATAACGACCCTAACATACCTAATGATAACGCTAAGTTTGATTGAATTAAATCCATTAATACTGTAGAAATTAATGCTAAAATAATTAATGTTATTCCAAATTCAGCATGATAGGAATGCTGATCATGTGAAATTCTATACGCACCCCACATAATAATTGCAAAAATAAGGGATACTGCTAAACTAATAATAATCGCCATATTTCCTGGCTTATTTGAAATAATTGCTAATAATTGATTCATCCCTTCATCGAATTGACTCTCCATATTTATTCCTCCCCTTTAAATTCATCTAATTTATGAAATTCTTGATCATATAATACTGCCTCTTCTTTATCATCATTATCCCACACATGATTTTGTTTCCATATCATACATCCATCCGTTGGTTTAGAATTATTTTGACAACAAATTTCAAGTTTAGTTTTGGATGGTATAGTGGTATTCAATGGAATTTGAAACCATTCTTCACCCTTTTTAGATCGTATAAGATAATTTGATACATTTATATTTTGATTACTTTCATTCGACAAAGTAATCATTTGTTTATTTACATCATATCCATTAATTTTAATATTTGATTCTATCTCTTTATCATATATATATTCTAATGAAATATTTTTTTTATTCGATATGAAATCAATTGCAATTTGTTCTCCTTCAGAATAAAATGTGCTGACTCCATATGCATCTAATCTACTTTTAATTGTTTTATTAACCGATTCTGGATTTTCTTTCTTATTCCCTGTTATAATTCCATATCGAGGTTTTACTTTTTCCAATAATGCTATGGATGTTGCATCTTTTTCTCCATGATGCCCTAATTTTAGCACATCACTTTTGATGTTTTTGTTTTCAAACAGAAAGTTTGCTTCTTCCTCTTTTTCCATATCTCCACACATCAAAAAAGATGTATCTCCATAATTTATTTTCATTACCATCGAATTATTGTTTTCATTTACTTTATCTACATGTGATGGTATCCAAATTTGAATAGAAGTATCTCTAAATTTTAAATTTTCTCCTCCATTTAAATAAATTAAATCAATTCCTTTTTTTGTAACAATATCCTGAACTTTGCTTTTTCGATAGGATACTACATCTTTTTTCGATACATATACTTTTTTTGTTGGAATTAAATCAATAATCGTTTCTACATTCCCTGCATGATCCAAATGTCCATGAGATAAGAAAATGCCTTTCAATTCATCTACATGTTTCATTTTTAAAAATCTTGCTATTTTAGCAAAGTCCTGCCTTTTTCCTGTATCACACAAATAATATCCTTCATTAGGAATATCTATTAAAAATGCATCACCTTTTCCTATATTTATAAAAGATATTTTTAATTGTTCTTTTGATGTAGTATTTTCAACACTAGTACATCCTGTTAGTAACAGGAATAAACAGACCCATCCTACTTTTAGCCATTTCATTTAAATTCTCCTATGCAACTTGTGTTTCAGGAGCTAATACATTCACTCCACGAATACCATCTAATTCATCCAATTTATCTAATAAATCACATTTTTCTAAATTCTTTTGTTGAACTTCATAAACTAATTCAAATGTTTCACTAAAAATATTCTTACTCTGTACACTACTACCTGCTACTTCATTGAACATATTTTGTACAGTTTTTAATTGCGTTTTTTCTCCTCTTACAATCATTAATAATTTATGTTTTCTTTTTTTATTGTGATTTAATATAATCATAATTACACCAATAAACAAAGAGCTAATAATAATTACACTGAAAGCTCCTATTGCAGATGAAATGCCAATCGATAATGCCCAAAAAATAAATCCTAAATCTCTTGGATCCTTCGTATTTGTTCGTATTCTACAAATGGAAAGTGATCCTAAAACACCTAATGATAATAATGGATTATTTTGAATTAATGCAAGTAACACAGTTGTAATCATGGATAACATTAATAATGTTACATTAAACTTTTTATTGTATGTCAATGAATCATGACATAATCGGTAAACACCCATCATAAATAATCCAATACACAATGTAACGATTAAACTAATCAATAAATGTGTTCCTGTTAAAACATATGCTTGTTCTACAGGACCATTAAAAAATAATTTTAAAAATTTGCTCATCTTATTTCTCTCCTTTTAATAATAGTATTCTTTTAAAATTTGACGCGATGTTCCAAATTTACTTGGTGGTTTTCTAGTTAAATCACATTTTGTTAAAATTTTTTGAATTTGTTTAAATAAAAAGCGATCATATTTTATTTCTAGAATAGTTTCATCTTTTGGCAGTGCTTCTTTAAAATTTAAATGACGAGAAAATAAATCATAGTCAAAATCACAATACCTTAAATTATTATCCATTGTAATTCTCGTATTAAAATTTTCATGAGTATAGGCTCTACGGTCATATTCAATTAATGATACTGGTCGATAACATCGTGTAGTCATTAAATCATATGCATATCTTGCTGTATCACTATCATAGTGTAATAGAACTTTAAAATTACATTTCAATAATTCTTTCGCATCTGCTCTTGAAATCACAACACTTTCTTTTAATTCTCTACCATAACTTTTTCTTTTCAATTCGAATTTTGCTACATGATCGTCTGGATGATATATACGAACACGGATTCGTTTTTTTTCATTCGCATGCATTTTTTTATCAATATAATCTTCATTTGTAATACTATCAAAGTAAACACTTCTTACCGTATACCCATTATATCCACCATATGCATCTGGTGTTAAAATTTGATCTAATGCATCTAGTAAAAAAAGACGATCTGGCAAAGAAATTAGATATTTTATTTCACTTCTTGAAACAGATAGTTTTTTTACTTCATTCCCTAGTAACATTATCATTTTCCTCCTTTGTATTCTTTTTTTCCTTCATTACATAATACCGATATTCATTCAATTTTAAGGACCACTTTTTAAAAAAATATTTTTTTATAAAAAAAAGCAATAAGGATTACTCAAATTGCTCTATGATATCTCTTTTTTTATGTAAAAATCAACATACTTATATAAAATAAAATAGACCGATATCAAGTTTTACTTAATATCGGTCTATTTTATTATTTTTCTAAAGCTGCATTTACAATATCTTTCGCTGTTAAGCCATATTTTTCAAGTAATTCATCTGGATTTCCACTTTCTCCAAATACATCTTGTACACCAATCATTTTTACTTTTCTTGGAGCATATTTACTTAATGTTTCCGCTACTGCACTTCCTAAACCGCCAATTACACTGTGCTCTTCACATGTGATAAATAAATCATGTGTTTTGGCCAATTCTACTAATAAATCTTTATCTATAGGTTTAATTGTATGCATATCTACAACCGTTACATCATAACCTTTTTCTTTCAAATCTTCATATGCTTTTAGAGCAGATTCAACCATAATTCCACATGCGATAATTGCAATATCTTTTCCATTACGGACAACATTCCCTTTTCCAATTTCATATTCCAAACTATCATCATATACGGTTTCTACAGCGCTTCTTCCTAAACGTACATAGCATGGTCCATCATATTCAGCTACAGCACGAATTGCTTTTTCAGTTTCTGCTGCATCTGCAGGACAAATTACTGTCATTCCAGGGATTCCACGCATTAATGATAAATCTTCTATACACTGATGACTTGCCCCATCTGCTCCTACTGTTAGCCCAGCATGAGATGCGCATATTTTTACATTTAAACCTGTATATCCAATAGAATTACGGATTTGTTCGTATGCTCTACCTGTTGCAAACATTGCAAAACTTGAAGCAAATACAATATTACCACTTGCTGCAAGTCCAGCAGCAACAGCCATCATATTTCCTTCTGCAATTCCCATATTATAATGTTGATTAGGACGTACTTTTTTTACATCCCCTGATTTTGTTGAACCAGAAAGGTCTGCATCTAAAACAATAATATTTTCGTTTTCTTCTGCTAATGCAGCTAGCGTTTTTCCATATGCTTGACGAGTAGCAATTTTCATTATTCATTTCCCTCCAATTCTTTTAAAGCTTGTTGACATTCTTCGACACTTGGTGCAACTCCATGCCAACCTGCTTTATCTTCCATGAAGGATACACCTTTCCCTTTTACAGTATTTGCTATGATTGCAGTCGGTTTTCCTGTCATTGTTTTCGCATCTTCTAGAGCACGAATCATTTGTTCAATATCATTTCCATTTTCCACTGTAATTACATTCCATCCAAATGCTCTAAATTTATCTTCAAAAGGTGCTGGGTTCATTACATCACTAACTTTACCGTCAATTTGTAAACCATTAAAGTCAACAACAGCAAGCAAGTTATCTAAGTTATAATGAGCTGCAGACATTGCTGCTTCCCAAACTTCTCCTTCTTGGCATTCTCCATCTCCCAATACTGTATAAACACGATAAGGTAAACCATGGTATTTATTAGATAATGCCATACCAACAGCACAAGAAATTCCTTGTCCTAAAGAACCTGTTGACATATCAATACCTGGTAATAACGTCATACTAGGATGTCCTTGTAAACGTGAACCTAATTTACGTAAAGTCAGTAATTCAGCTTCTTCTAAAAATCCTTTTTCAGCTAACACTGCATATAATAATGGAGCTGCATGTCCTTTTGAAAGAACAAAACGATCGCGTTGATTGCTCTCTAAGTTATCTTTATTAATATTCATTTGTGTAAAATAAATTGCCGTTACAATTTCAACAGAAGATAAGCTTCCTCCAGGATGTCCTGAGCCTGCTTCAGTTACCATTTTCACAATATTTTTACGGATATTGCTTGTGTGTCTTTTTAAGACTGCTAATTCTGACATTCCATAGTCCTCCTTAATCTTTATCATGTCTATCATACCATAATTTCCTCTTTTTAAAACATAAGAAATTACAAAGTTCCTCAACTTTCGTAGTATAAAGCATATTTGTGAAAAAATCAATATTTTTTCAATATAATTGCTAAAAAATTAATTTTTTTCACAATTTATAGGTAAAAGACTTAATTGCACCTTTTCTTTTTCCATATCAATATTATAAACCCATACTTTCACAACATCTCCTACTGATACTACTTCACTTGGATGTACAACCCTTTGTTTTCTCATTTTAGAAATATGTACCAAACCATCCTCATGTAATCCAATATCTACAAATGCACCAAAATCTACAACATTACGTACAACACCTTCTAATTGATCTCCTATATGTAAATCTTGTAATTCTAAAACATCACTTCTTAAAATCGGTGCATCATATTGATCTCGATAATCTCTCAACGGAGATTCTAAAGCATCAACAATATCTTTAATAGTATAGATATCAGAGTGCAATTCATTTGCTAATTGATCAATAGAAATTCCTTTTAATACTTCTTTCATATTCTTACTACCCATATCATTTATTGTAAAATGATATTTTTCTAAAATTTTGTTAACTAAATCGTAACTTTCAGGATGAATAGAAGTACGATCTAATGGTTCGCTTCCATCTTCAATACGTAAGAATCCTGCAGCTTGTTCAAACGACTTTGCACCAACTTTCGGTATTTTCTTTAATTCCGTTCGATTTTTTATTTCTCCATGCTCTTCACGATAAGTAACAATCGATTTTGCTGTTGCACTTGTTAATCCAGATACGTTTTTTAGCAATTCGCAACTTGCTGTATTTACATTTACACCCACACGATTCACAGCTTTTGCAACTACGAAATCCAATCGCTCTTTCAACCGTTTTGTAGGTAAATCATGTTGATATTGTCCTACGCCAATAGACTGTGGATCAATTTTAATCAATTCTGCTAAAGGATCTATTACTCTTCGTGCTATGGAAATTGCAGAACGTTGTTCTACATGTAAATCTGGAAATTCTTCACGAGCAAGTTTACTTGCAGAATAAACAGATGCTCCTGCTTCACTTACAATTGTATACGCAACATCTAAACGGTATTTACGTATTAATCCTGCTACAAATGCTTCACTTTCACGACTTGCTGTTCCATTTCCTATCGCAATAATCTTGATTGGATACGTTTTTAATAAATCTAACATCACAGATTCTGCTTCTTTTATTTTTGCATTTGGCTGATGTGGATAAATAACACTAATTTTCAATAATTTTCCTGTCTCATCAATTACTGCTAATTTACATCCCGTACGAAATGCTGGATCAAAACCTAAAATCATTTTATTTTTCATAGGTGGTTGAAGTAATAATTTTTCTAAATTCATAGAAAAAACATCAATCGATTGTTCATGCGCTTTTTCACTTAATTCAGAACGAATTTCTCTTTCAATACTAGGAAATGCTAATCGTTTTAATCCATCAATAACAGCCTCTTCAATATATGAAGTTGCAATGCTACTGCGTTTTTTCGTAAATTTTGCAATTGCCCAATTCAATTGATATTCTTCATCGAAAGAAATACTTACTTGAATTACTTTTTCTTTTTCTGCACGATCCATTGCCATAATACGATGACTTGCTAACGTAGAAATTTTTTCATGATAATCATAATAATTTTTATATACTTTCTTTATATCCTCATGTTTCTTTTTTTCCTTCGTAATAATTTGTCCATATTTTTCCATACTATTACGAATGCGTTTGCGAATCTCGACATCATCACTTGCTTTTTCAGCAATGATATCTTTTGCACCTTGCAATGCATCATCAACTGTCTTTACATCGTCTGTAAGATATTTCTTTGCTTCTTCTGTAACGTTTCCATTTTTTGGTAATAAAAGTAACCAATCTGCAAGTGGCGCAAGACCTTTTGCTTGTGCATCTGTTGCTCTAGTTTTTCGTTTTTGTTGATAAGGTCGATAAATATCTTCTACCGCTGATAATTTATCGCATAATGCAATTTGTTTCTTAATTTCATCAGTTAATTTTCCCTGTTGTTCGATTAGTCTTTCAACATCTTCTTTACGTTTTTTTAAATTTTGTTGATATGTATAGTTTTCTTGAATTACACGAATCTGTTCCTCGTCTAATCCATTTGTCATTTCTTTACGATATCGTGCAATAAAAGGTACCGTATTTCCTTGTTCTAACAATTCTAATGTACTTTTTACTTGTTGTTCTTTGATATCTAGTGCTTTTGCAATTGTTTTTATAATTTCTTGTTCCATGATAATCCTTTCTATCGCTCTATAACTTTTGTATAATTTATTATAGAAGAGTCATACCTCAAAAGCAAGCTATACCATTCATGTATTTACTGCAAAAAAAAGGAATTTTTACTCCTTTTCATTACATTTTACAAACAACTTTTTCCATTATTTTTTCATAAATGTTTCATTATTCATTTTAGCTTCTATATATCGATTAAACTTCACTTCTTTTCATTGATTTTTTTATCTAATTCTAATAAAGATACTATTTTTCTATTATACTACGACTTATCTAATATAATTTTCCTACAAATTAAAAAGTAACATTATCTATATTATCAATTAATAAAATAATAAATACTGATTTATATAGTATAACTTTTATAAACATATAAAGAATCTTTTATATACCAATCACTTATATTATAATTTATAACCAGCTCATTTTTATATCTTATTTTAAATACATATCCATATTCTATTAAAAATAATGATTGTATTTTAATTTTTTACATCTAAAACACAATATTCTTGATATATATTAAACTTTATTCTATATACATTTTAAAAAAATAAAATATTAATATACTAAAGGTAAAAATAACATGAACTTTCCGTAACGGTTCTCCTATTGTATATTTTTTCTTATATATGCACTGATCCATGTTATACTATCTTAAGTCATAGGAGGAGTCACCATGAAAATTGAACAACCACGTATCATTGAGAATTTATTTAAGTCTAATCATTTTCTTCAATCCATTGAAGATGATTCATATCTTGAACATAGGATATTTTCTCATATCAATATCAATAATATTAACATTCCAAGTTTTCATTTGAATTGCGTTTATTTTAAAAATGTTCATTTTGAAAATTGTACCTTTGAAAACATTGATATGATTGACGTTATATTTGAAAACTGTGAGTTCACAAATGTAATTTTTAGTGATGGATCTCTTCATAGAACGCTTTTTAATAACTGTAGAGCTATGGGAATCCAACTCGTAGATAATGTTATAAAAAATATACAAATGTTAAATTGCAATGCTCGTTATTCGAATATGAGTGGTAGTAAAATTCAACAAACTATTTTTGAAAACTGTAATTTAGAAAATTCAAGTCATATACACTGCAATTACAAAAATACAATTTTCTCTAATTGTAATCTTAATGAAAGTGAATTTTATAATACAAATCTTAATACTCTTAATTTTTCATCATGTTCCATTGATGGTATAGGAATTACTCAAGATTTATTAAAAGGAGTTACTATGAACTCTTTACAAGCGTTAGAAATGGCGAAATTACTAGGAATTATAGTGAAAGATTAAATTAGATATAAATAAAAAGCATCATGTAATTAATTAATACTTCAAATCACATGATGCTTTTTATTTATTTTTATTTTTCATCAAAATCTAATATATTCATACATTTTAATTCTCTATATAATCTTGCTACAGGTAATCCAACAACATTAAAATAATCTCCTTGAATTCCTTTTACTAATATTTTTCCATGCCCTTGTATTCCATAAGAACCAGCCTTATCCATAGATTCACCAGTTTTTATATATGAATTAATAATTGTTTCATTTAAATCATAAAATGTAACATTGGTTACTTCATGAAATACGAACTTCTTATTTTCCGTTAATATTGCTACACCAGTAATCACTTGATGCGTTTTTCCACTTAAATTTCGCAACATTTTTTTCGCATCTTCTTCGTCTTTTGGTTTTCCTAAAGCAATCCCATTTAAAACCACCATGGTATCACATCCAATAACAACATCTTGTGAATATTGCATAAATACATCCTTCGCTTTATCATAAGCAATTTGTTCTATTGCCAAATCAATCGATAGTGATTGATTTAAATTTTCTTTGGCATTCGATGGAATACATTCAAAAGGACATCCAATATCTTTCATCAATTCTTGTCTTCTTGGAGACGCACTTGCTAAAATAACTTTTTTATTTGATTTCATGCATGTCTTCCTCTTTTTGAAACATTTTTAATCGATGATGTAAATATGCATAACTAGCAACAAATAAACCAAGTATTCCTACAATAAAAAATATCGCTATGTTCTTAACAAGCTTTGCAAAAAATGCATCTGGAAATAAGTTCACCATAAAATCTTTTGCTGGATCTAATAACCATAAATCATTACGGAACAAAATCTTATGAAACATTATCCAAAAAGCATCAAAGTCAACATACACCCATGTCACCAATAAAGCAAAAAATATCACAAATATAAGTGTTGTCTTCATATAACTAATACTTAATTCTGTCCATGCTGATTTTTTCAGGCGTACTGCTAATAAAATAACACTGATTCCAAACATTACAAATGCTATATTTCGGATTACCAATGCAAAATGATATAATCTTTTTACATCTTCCATATGTGCTTCTTCTTTTACATTAAACGCATCCTGAAGTTGCCCTTGAATTGTAATCTTCACTTTAATATCATGTCTATGATCTTCTAAATAATCTAATAATACATCTGTTGCTAAATTCAAATCTTTCTGTGTAACACCCAATTCTTGAGCTGTATTTAATCTTTCATACTCTTGCATATAAAATTCTCTATGAAAACAATTATAATCAATACTAGAAATCAAAAGTATGATAATAACTGACATAGATGCTATATACATTGCTACCGTATTTATTTTATTTATAATTTTATTCATTAAGTTTCCTCTATTCTCAAAATTAACCATGATAATAATACCACAAATTAACTGAAATAGAAATAAAAGACCTATTTTTCATAGGCCCTATTATTCGACAGCTAATAATTGTAAGTTTGTTGCTCCTTTACATTCTTTTAAATTTTGCAACAATTCATCAAGTGATGTATTCATTTCACTCATATCAAAAGATAAAGTAACACTTGCCCAATCATGGATTGGTATATTTTGATTAATTGTTAAAATATTGGCATTAGCTCTTGACATTATATTTAATACTTCTGATAAAATTCCTTTATCATGATGTAACATTAAAGAAATAACCGCTTTTCTTGAACTCATTCCTTTATCTGGTAAAAAAACATAATCTTTATATTTATAATAAGTTCCTCGACTAATACCAACTTGTTTTACCGCATCACTCACTTGTTTTACTTTTCCATTTTGTAAAAGTGTTCTAGCTTCAATTACTTTATCTAATACATCTGGTAATATAGAACCATCTACAATATAATATTTTTCCATTATTTCACCTCATATGTTGCACCATCATAAGTTGCATGTAATAAACGTATATTCCATTCTGGATATCGTTTTTTTAATTCTTTTATAACCGCTTGTGCTGTTTCTTCATCTTGTGTTATAGAAACCATAGTAGAACCACTACCACTAATATATGTTGTAATCATATCATAATCAAGACATAATTTCATTATTTCTTCATATTGTGGGATTAATTGTTTACGATACGGTTCTTGCATTTGATCTTTACATGACTTACGAATAATTAACCCATTTCCTATTTCTATCGCTTTTGCTAAAGCAGTGCATCTTCCCATTTGATACACAGCTTCTTGATAAGTCATAGAGATAGGTAAAACATCTCTTGCTTTCTTCGTATTTACTTCATAATTGGGAATTATTGTCACAAATAATAAATCTTTTTTTACTCCAAATCGTATCATATTAGGAGTATTATCTTCCATAAAACTTACACATAATCCTCCAAATAATGCTGGAGCTATATTATCTGGATGTCCTTCCATTTCTGTTGCTAATTTAAATATTTCATATTTATTCAAAGATTTTTGAAACATTGCGCTTGCTCCCATCAATCCTGCGATAATACATATCGCACTGCTTCCTAACCCTCTAGCATATGGAATATTGGAATCTACAATAATTCTTAGACCTGATACTCTTTCATCAATTGCATTTAATCCTTTTAAAAATGCTTGATAAATTAAATTACTATCATTGCAATATGCTTCTTGACATCCAATAATTTCTAATCCTTCTTCCATTTCTTCAAATGAAATAGTAGCAAATGTATCGAATGCTAATCCTAAACAATCATATCCTACACCTAAGTTTGCACTTGTCGCTGGTACTTTCACTTTAACCATGGAATATCTCCTTTGTCGTATTCTCTACATATTTTATCATATTGTTTTTATCTATTACATCTTTATGCACTATTTTTTCTTTATTTAACAAAACTAACGATTGTGGTATTACTGTATTTGTTTTTATTGATAATTGCTTCATACAAGTAAATTCATCTGTATATTTTTCATTAAAAATAGCTTCCATAACTGTTGATGCAAATTTATATGGGCTTGCTGTTGACAATAATACACATGGTGTACTATCTTCTTTTTGATATTCTTCCATAACTTTATATCCTGTTGCAGTATGTGGATCTAATATATACCCCTTTTCTTCATATACGTTTCTAATAATTGCTTTACAATCTTTATCCGTACAATATCCTCCATAAAAATCTTTTTGAATATCATATTTCAATTCATCCTTTATTTTATAAGAACCTTTTGTTTCTAAATCATTCATTAATTTACAAATATAATCGGTATCTTTTCCACTCTTATAATATAATAAACGTTCTAAATTACTTGAAATTAATATATCCATACTTGGTGAAATTGTTTTATAAAAGATCCGATTACGATTGTATTCTCCATTTTTTAAGAAATCATATAATACATTATTTTCATTACTTGCTACAATCAATCGTTTTATTGGTAATCCCATACACTTTGCATAATAGCCTGCTAAGACATTTCCAAAATTTCCTGTTGGTACACAAAAATTAATTTCATCTCCAAACGTAATTTGATGCTGTTGAACCATTTCTTTATAAGCGTATATATAATATACGACCTGTGGAATTAAACGTCCAATATTGATGGAATTCGCACTTGATAAAATAATTTTTTTCTTCATTAATTGCTCTTTTAATTTCTTGTTTTGAAAAATCTTTTTTACATTTGTTTGCGCATCATCAAAATTTCCATGTATTGCACATACTTTGGTATTGAATCCATCTGTTGTCGTCATTTGTAGGCGTTGGATATTACTTACTCCATTATTCGGATAAAATACTGTAATTGCAATATTTTCTACATTCTTAAAACCTTCTAATGCTGCCTTTCCTGTATCTCCACTAGTTGCAGTTAAAATCATGACTTTTTGTTGATAGCTATTATCTATTGCCTTTGACATCAATTGCGGTAACATTTGTAAACCAACATCTTTAAATGCACAGGTAGGACCATGAAACAATTCTAAAATGGGTATATCTTTTACGATATGTAATGGTGTAATGTTCTTTGATTCAAATTTAGTTTCATATGCATTTTTTACACATTGTTCAATTTCATCTTCACAATAATCTGGTAATAATAATGATAAAACTATTTCTGCCATCTGTTCATATGTCATATTCATCATGTCATTTAAAGGTAACTCTAATTCATCTAAATGATCATATACATAAAGTCCTCCATCATCCGCAATTCCTTTTAAAATTGCTTCTTTACAAGAACATTTTATATTTTTATTACGCGTACTAATATATTTTACTTCCATATCTTCATCTCCTTTTCTTTACTTGCATTTCCATATTTATTATGATACGATGTTTACAATACAAAAACAAGTGTTTTTAATAAAAAAACAAATTTTAAAGGAGAAGACTTATGAATATTGCAATATTAGGTTTTGGAACCATAGGTAGTGGTGTATATGAAATCATTCAACACGCCGCAACAGATGAAGTTAAAAATTTACACGTAACACATATTTTAATTCGCAAAGGAAAAGATAAAACATTACCGATTATGTGTGATGACATACAAACTATTTTCGACGATCCTCAAGTAGATCTTATAGTGGAAACGATCGGTGGAATAGAACCTGCGCATACCCATATCATGAATGCGATACAGGCAAAAAAACATGTTGTAACTGCTAATAAAGCAGTCGTTGCAAAGTATTTAAAAGATTTCAATGCTGCAGCTGTAAACAATGATGTTCATTTCTATTATGAAGCAAGTACAGGTGGTGGTATCCCTTGGATTCAAGGTCTTGAAAAAGCTTTACGCATAGATGCAGTAGACTGTATTCATGGCATTTTCAATGGGACTAGTAATTATATATTGGATCATATGTATCGATATCAAGCTACTTTTGATGATGTATTAAAAGATGCACAACACTTAGGATATGCTGAAGCAGATCCTAGCGCAGATATCGATGGCTTTGACATTAGTAATAAAATAAGAATATCTGCTTCCATTGCTTATAATCATCCAATTACGGATCAATTTCCGATATTCGGTATTCGAAACATTCTCAAAGAAGATGTTCAATTTTTTTCATCCAAAGGATTTGTTGTAAAATTGATTGCGAAAACAAAACGAAAAGGAAACACTTATGACTGTATTGTTGAACCGATGTTATTCGGTAAAAATCAAATTGAGGCAAATATACAAGAAAATTATAATTTAATATCTTTACATGGAGATACGATTGGGGAATTAAAATTTTATGGACAAGGTGCTGGAAAACTTGCAACAGCAAATGCCGTTATTCAAGATATAATCGATATTTCAGAAAACAAATCCCATCGTCAATGTTCATTCAATAATACGATGCAATATGATTCTACACTATGCAATCATGATTATATTCTTCGTTGTAATCCATCCCTACAATCATTATTCAAAGAATTGGAATATGAACCGATTGCTCATTCTTATTTCCATATCAAACATGTAGAAGCAACAAAGATGCATGCAATCCTGAAAGAAATATTAGAATGTGATCCAACAGCCTTCATGGCAAGTATATATGAGGAGGAACAATCATGTTGAAAATCACTAAATTTGGTGGTTCATCCGTAGCCAATGCAAAACAATTTCAAAAAGTAAAACATATCATTCAAAGCGATTCTTCGAGACGTTTCGTTATTGTAAGTGCTAGTGGTAGAGAATCGAAAGATGATAATAAAATAACGGATCTATTATATTTAATCGAAGCACACTTAAAATATAGCGTAGATTACTTGTCTTTATTTGACTTAATAAAAGAACGCTTTATTTCCATTAAAACTGACTTACAACTTCAATATCCTATTGAAAATGATTTGAATCAACTCCAATCAGAATTGCATAAATCTATTTCTTTAGATTATTTAGTAAGCAGAGGAGAATATCTAACAGCTAAATTAATGGCAGAATATTTAGGATTTCCATTCGTGGATGCAAAGGATATCATCTCATTTCGATATGATGGAAAGATCAATTACGATTTAACAAAACATCGTTTAGATCATTTCTTAAAAAATCATGATTGTTTCGTTATGCCTGGTTTTTATGGTTCTTTGCCAGATGGAACGATTAAAACGATGTCTCGAGGAGGAAGCGATATCACAGGTTCTATTTTGTCACGACTTCTCGATGCCGATGTTTATGAAAATTGGACCGATGTTTCGGGTATATTGATGGCCGATCCAAGAATTGTTAAGAATCCAAAACGAATTCATACAATTACATATAGTGAATTAAGAGAATTATCTTATATGGGAGCAAGCGTATTACATGAAGAAGCAATATTCCCAGTGAAAGAAAAAAATATTCCCATCCATATTTTAAACACAAACCATCCAGAAGAAGGAGGAACGATTATCGTAGATGAAATAAAAAATGATGATTCTAATCAAATAATTACTGGAATTGCTGGTAAAAAAGATTTCACTGTTGTTGCCATATACAAAAATCATATGTCGGATGAAGTAGGTATTATTCGTAGAGCCCTAGAAGTTTTTGAAAATTACCATATATCCATTGAACATATTCCTAGTGGAATTGATTCTTTTAGTATTGTAGTAAATTCAAATGATGTAAATGATATTATTTATGACATCGTAAGTGATATAAAAAAAGAATGTAATCCTGATAAAGTAAAGGTCATTGATCATATTTCATTAATTTCAACAGTAGGTCGCCAAATGATATATCGTCCAGGTATTTCTGGTAAATTATTTGCAGTATTAGGAAAAAACGAAATTAATATACGTATGATTGCACAAGGTAGCGATGAAATTAATATTATTGTTGGCGTCGAAAATAAAGACTTTGAAAAAACAATCTCTGCCATATATAGCTCTTTTATCATACAATAATAAGGAAAGGATGAGGAATTATGAAAACATATAATGTTGCTATTTTAGGTGCTACCGGTGCTGTTGGACAAGAAATGATAAAAATTTTAATGGAAAGAAATTTTCCTATTCATGAATTACATTTGTTGGCAAGTGCAAGAAGTGCAGGAAAAAAAATAAAGATACAAAATAAGGAATATATGATTGAAGAAACAACGAATTCTAGTTTTCAAAATATCGATATTGTATTAGGTGCTACTGAAAACGATGTTGCCATGCGTTTTCTTCCAATAGCTGTAGAAGCTGGTGCAGTCGTAATAGATAACAGTTCTGCTTATCGATTAGATCCTAATGTACCTTTAATTATTCCTGAAGTGAATCCAGAAGCTGTTAAAAATCATAAAGGAATTATTGCAAATCCGAATTGTGCTACTATTATAGGACTCGTTGCCCTTGCTCCCCTTCATCAATATGCAAAGGCAAAACGTATGATTGTTTCTACCTATCAAGCTGTTTCAGGAGCAGGAATCAATGGAATCAAAGAATTGGATCAACAAATCGATGCAATAAAAAATCATAACGATGTGGAAATCAAAACATTCCAACATCAAATTGCATATAATCTAATTCCACAAATTGGTGATTTCAATGAAGACGGATATTCAAGTGAAGAAATGAAAATGCAAAAGGAAGGAAGAAAAATCATGGATCTTCCTGATTTATGTGTCAATTGCACTTGTGTACGTGTCCCAATCTATCGTTCCCATTCAGAATCAATATTTGTTGAATTTGAAAATAAAATAACTATCGAAAAAGCAAAAGAACTATTACAAAATGCAAAAGGTATAAAATTAGTCGATAATCCAAAACATAATCAATATCCGATGCCATTGGATACAACAGATCAAGATCTTGTGTATGTAGGACGTATTCGCAAAGATATGAGCAAGCATCCAAACGCATTAAGTTTTTGGTGTTGTGGAGATCAGTTAAGAAAAGGAGCTGCTACAAATGCAGTTCAAATTGCTGAATTAGTTATTCAAACATTATAAAAGAAAAACATCTATATCATTTCAAACGATATAGATGTTTTTCTTATTCTGTTTTTGATATTCCTTCATGTAGCTTATGAATAATATCTCCAATTCCATAACATCCTAAAGAATATGCAAAAAATGGTGAACAATTACTTAAATAAGCATTTAATATTTCTTTCGTACTAACTTTTGTTGCATCAGTTACCATCTTGATTGATTCATGCGTTAAATAAAAATAATATACTGCAATTAATAAGAATAAAACTGCTGCTACATAAAATATAATACTTGTTTTCGTAATTTTCTTTTTCTTCATAGTTCTTCTCCTTTTTTATTCTTATAAACTTAAAATACTTGCTAATGTTACCATATTTTTATAAAAAAAGATAGCAAAACAACATAAAGTATAGTAATATATACTGTGAAAAATATGCAGTCGTGGTGGAATGGCAGACACGCTATCTTGAGGGGGTAGTG